>JALGUR010000099.1 GCA_029820565.1 Candidatus Zipacnadia bacterium | reverse complement strand
ATGGTTAACTGGGTCGGAGACGCTATCAGCACGGGCAGAGGGTTGTGCGGCGGGCGGTCTTTGGCCGCAAATATCCGCTGCACCGCCTGGTCATCAAAGGCGTTGGCCGCCAGTCCGTAAACAGTATCGGTGGGCATCGCCACCAGCCCGCCTTGCTGCAAGACCCGGACAGCACAAGCGATTATCTGCTCATCCTGGCATATTCTTGTATCAATAACTTCCACCGTAATCTGCTCTTTTTCTATTCCCGCCAGGCCAGTATAATCCGCAGGATTCCCGCCAAGTCTGGTAGAATTTCCACCTCAGTCGCAGTGAGATATTCAGTTATCAGGCTGCTTACTGCCGGCGCCTGGCCTATTCCTATTTCAGTAGCCAGCAGTTGCAGGTGGGGCAGTCGCTCGCATTTGGGCAGAAAGGCCCGGTAGAAATCAAGCCCCTGGGCCCCGCCATTCAGAGCCTGTTGGGGTTCGAAGTTTCGCACCTCCGGCGACAGGTCTTGGATGTCGTCAGTGGCTACATACGGAGGATTGGTCACCACCACCTGTATCTGTTCAAGAATGCCGGCGTCTTCCAGAGGACGGAGGTAGGCTCCAGGCAGAAAAGTTACTCTGTCGCTCACACCGCGTAGTTGGGCATTTTCGGCGGCCAATTGGAGTGCTTCGGTGGACACATCGGTAGCGTAGAGCCGGGCGTAGGGCAGTAGTAACGCCAAACTGACAGCAATTACCCCGCATCCGGTGCCGATATCGGCAATTATTGCCTCGGGCCGGTGCCGCTGGCAATGAGCCGCGAGGGTTCCCACGAGCAATTCGGTCTCCGGGCGGGGTATCATTGCCCGGGGGTCACAGCGAAAACGGTGCCCAACAAATTCAGTTTCTCCAGTAATATACTGGAGCGGTTCGCGATTGGACCTCCGCCGCAGGTAATTTTCCAGCCGCTGGCGTTGGTCGGCAGATATGGGCTGGTTGCGGAGTAGAGGGATCTGATTGATATCTGTGTCCAGTACGTCGGCCAACAGGACCTTAGCATCAAATTCGGGACTGTCCACCCCAGCGTCAACCAGTTGCCGGGCCGCCTCGCGCAGTATCCGCGCGATAGTGGCCGGTGCAGTCACGAGGTGCCCAACTCCTCGAGTCGCTGCTGTAGTTCTTGTTGCCGGAGTTCTTCAATCAATTCATCCAACTCGCCACTCATCAGCGCCGGCAGGTTGTGCAAAGTCAAACCAATGCGGTGGTCAGTGAGCCGATCCTGGGGGAAGTTGTAGGTGCGGATCTTCTCACTGCGGTCACCGCTTCTTACCTGTTGGCGACGCTCAGCCGCGATTTGCTGCTGCTGACGCTGTTGCTCGCGTTCGTACAGGCGAGCGCGCAGCAGGCGCAAGGCTCTTTCCCGATTTTGGTGTTGGGAGCGCTGGTCGGAGCAAGTTACCGATATATCGGTAGGTAAGTGGGTAACCCGGACTGCGGTTTCATTCTTTTGCATATGCTGGCCCCCGGGCCCGCCGGCGCGGAAGACCTCAACTTTCAGGTCGTTATTGTCAAGTTTGACGTCAATCTCTTTGGCTTCGGGCAAAACGGCCACGGTGGCGGCTGAGGTATGCAGTCGCCCCTGAGATTCAGTGGCGGGCACTCGTTGGACGCGGTGCACCCCGCTTTCGTGCTTGAGTACCCCATAAACCCCAGCCCCTTCGACAGCAAAGATAATCTCCTTAAAGCCTCCCATCTCCGAGGGATTCTGGCTCAGCGACTCGACCTTCCAGCCCCGGCGCTGGGCCAGATAGTTATACATATCAAACAAATCGCCGGCAAACAGGGCGGCCTCATCACCGCCAGTGCCCGCCCGAATCTCCACAATTGCATTCTTATTGTCAGCCGGGTCCGGAGGCAATAGGGCCACTATCAATTGCTCGCGGAGCTCGTCAATGCGGGCCTCGGCCTCGGCTTTTTCCGTCTCCAGAAACTGACGCATATCGTCATCGTCAGCCTCGGTTAGGAGCAATTCGGCATCTTCGACCTCCGCCATCGTCTTCTGGTACTCGTGATATAGTTCCAGAGCCGGCTGCAGTTGGGAATGACGCACTGACAACTCGCGGAGGCGATTGGCATCGCTAATTACTACCGGATCGCTGAGTTGCCTCTCTATCTCCGCGAATTCTTGCTCTAATTGTTCAAAACTCGCTTGCCAGCCCATCTTCCTTCGCCTCTTTATTAATGGGTTCCAGGTCCCCAGTAACTGGCTGAGCCGGAGCCATACCCGGGGGCAACGGAACTTCAGATGCGACCGCCGCCAGAGCATAAATTGCTGTTTGGATCTGCTGACGGTCGGGTCGGCGCGTAGTCAACATCTGCAAGAGCAAGCCGGGTCCGGCCAGAATCCGGGCTATGATGGAGTCGCGATGCCGACCGGCATAGCGCAAGATTTCATAGGAAATCGCAGCAATGGGCGGTAGCACCGCCAGCCGCAATACCAGGCGCAGCCACAGCGCTGGCCAGCCCAAAAAGCAATTCACAATTATCTTCACTACAATGACCACCAATATAAAAGCCGTACCGCAGCGGGGGTGCAGCGGACTGAATCTCGCGCAATTGTCGGCAGTTACTTGCTGGCCGGCTTCAAGACAGTTGATGGTGGCATGTTCGGCCCCGTGATATTCAAAGACCCGCCGTACATACGACAGCAGCGAAATAGCCAGAATATACCCCATTACCACCAGCAAGCGCACTACGCCCTCTAAGACGTTTTTGGCGATGCTGCTCATTTGAGCAGCCCCGGGCACCAGGCCTGCCACCCATGTGGGCAACAGGGCAAACAGACCGACGCCCAGAGCTATGCCCATCACCATACTTAAGCCCATCCACACCCGGCTGAGCCCGCCAGATTCCTGTGCTGATTCCTCACTAATTCCTGCCTTCTGCTGCTCCTCCTGAGCCAGCACCAAGGCGGAGAACTGCAAGGCTCGCATCCCCAGCGAAAGGGCCTCAACCAAAGCATAATTGCCTCGTATCAGCGGCCACCGATGCCAGCCCTTTTGCCTGGCGGCGTATCCTTTTAGGGGTTCGTCAAGCAGATACACCTGTCCGTCCTGACGCCGCACCGCTACCGCGTAGCGGTCGGTGCCCCGCATCATTACTCCCTCAATCACCGCCTGCCCACCATAATAGTGTTCGGCCTGATTCTCGTTCATTTGGGTTCGTGTATGACAACGGCAAACCCAGGCTAACGGGCCTGGGCACGCGTGACAGCAACCAGTTGAACTTGGCTACTGCTCGACGGGTTCAGCCTCCTGCTCAGCGTTATCCGCCTCGGGTTCACTGACTACACCGCTATCCTTGTAGCGGTCCTGGAGGCCATACCGCTTGATAAAGCGCTCCACCCGACCCTCAGTGTCAACAATCTTCTGCTGCCCGGTGTAAAACGGGTGGCACTTGCTGCAAATCTCTACCCGAATCTCGGGCTTAGTCGCTCGGGTCTTGAATGTTTCGCCGCAAGCGCACGTCGCCGTACACTCCACATATTCAGGATGAATACCTGCCTTCATAATCTCTACACCTCGTTCTGGTCACTTCCAACTTGTATTAGTATAACACACTTTAGCGCGGGGGGCAAGGGATTCAGCGAGGAAGAGCCTACTGTACAGCGATATTCTGCAAAGTCACATACGGCTTGAGCAGTTCACTTCATAGGCCGCGCCGTCGTGAGTATGGTCATTAGCGCATCGACAGAAAAGTCATCCATCTCGTCGGGGCTCACATCAGAGGGCATGTCTTGGTTAATGGCATTCATACAGTGTCCAAATGCCTGCTCGAACTTAGGTCGCGAGCCTACCATAGAATAGAAGTTGGGATCCTTAGCAGCTGCTATGTTCAACTCGCGTTGTGCCCGGCGTACTTCTCCTGATAGTTGGAAGGCGCAGGCTGCCAAATAGTGGATGTAGCCAATCTCACGTGCATGGCCTAACAACCATTCAGCCTCCTTAGTAGCCCGTTCTCCCTCCTTCGCTAGTATAGCGTCTATGAGAGAGGCGGTGTGGGATAATGGCTGGGCAGGGTCATTCTTAACTGCCTCAAGTGCGTGAATGTGGGCCCTGTCGAAATGGCCAAGTGCTGTAAAGAGGAGAGATGTGTAGGCTTGGGCTGTAGCGCTATCTGCGTATAAACGAACTGCTTCAACTGCATAGGCAAGTGCGGGAAGCACTTCGTCGCTTAGGCTCCGAAATGTTGCCGGCGGCACACGAGTTGCTTCCTGAACTGCCAGAGCGAGGCATGCCTGGGCCTGTTCGGCGCTTGCTTGCGAAGAGGCTTGGGTGCCACGCGCAAAGCAGCGGTATGCTTCACCGGCGCCCGGTAAATCGCCAGTCCTCTCTAAAAGCACAGACCGGATTAGCTGGGCTTGGCGAGGCGCATCCTTTAGCAGAGCCGCTGTCTCTTCTTCATAACCCACAGCAGTCTCCAATAACTGCAGATAGGTAGCCCAGCTTTGAGACGCTTTCCCTTGAGCATACAAGCGCGTAATGTCGGGGAATACTTGGCAAACGGCTATGTTGTGGTTTAATACTCCCTCCTCTCCCCCCGCTTCAACAGCAATCTCATAATGTTTTCGGGCTTCCTCATATTTCGTATGCGTGAAGAAGTGGTCTGCCTTAGCTGTTAGCCCGTCCAATAGCTGCTGTCTCGTTTCTTCAATACGCATTTGGGCAGTGGTATAATAAGCTTGAGGTAATGTCTCCAATACCAGAGAATCCGGGCCGACACTCTTTTCTGCCTTTTGTAGTTGGGTGAGGGCATCTTGATAGACCTCGGCATTTGCCAGTTTTCGCACCTGTTCCAGTGTCCGGCGCAACTTGCCTTGCGACGCCTCTTTTAGCAGTTCAGATGCTTGTTGGTTACCGGGATACAATAGCACCACAGCCCCGGCGAAGGTGATAGCATCATCAAAATCTCGGTTGTCGCAGGCTGCGCTTGCCTTCTTCACGAGTTCGTTCGCCCACATCCACGTTGTCTCGTGGAGCAACTCCTGATAACTATTATTATCAGGCTGTAACTCCGTTGCCCTAGTCAGCAGTTGCATCGCTCTTTGTACACGCCCATTACTTCGGATGTCTAATGCCTGTCTAACACAAGCGCCGGCCTCGATCTCAAGCCGCTGGGAGCGTCTGCTCTGGGCCTCTGATTCATAAGCCGCTGTCTTCTCCGCTAACGTGTTCCCGGCCCATGTGGCAAGATATTCGTGCCGTCCTGCCTTGCTAGCGTGCCATGCGGCACGTAACATGTGCTCGGCTGCTTCTTTCTTCAACTGCGCACGCACCTCCGGCGGGACTACGACTTCCTCAGTTACGGTCTTGACATAGTCTCCACTAATAGGGTCACGGACTTGTGTGCCTGTTTCTATTCGCCTGATCTTACTTGCTTTCGAGGATGTCACTGCCTGGTCTATGTGATAATCCTCTTGAGCGCGATGTATTGTGGCGCCTGCCATCTCTCGCCCAATAGTGTTCTGGATAGCCTCCATAACTTTGCGGAAGCTTTCCTCCGTCTTTCGATGCTCCGCTTGCTGCGCCGCCAGAAGGTTGTTAGGGTCTGCATTGCAGTAGGGGCAGCCTTCATACCATGCAACGACAGCTTCCTCGGCCGACTTAAACCGTATCATTTCGTTTAACGGGAGCCCGATGCAAGAGGCGAGATGAAATCTCCAAGTCTCAGGATTCCCATAGACCGCAAGCGGCTTGCCTTCCAGTACCAATTTAGCCACATAAGCATACTCACTGTGGGGGTCGAGCCGCATAATAGCTCGACAATGCTCGTCCCTTTCTTCCTCTGGCCCGTGCCACATGAGCATCCAGTGAGCATCTGGAAAATCAGGGTCCACCTGTAGTGCTTCCCTGAAGCGCTTAATGGCCGTTTCAGAGTCGTCGGCAAAGAATACCCGCATTCCCGCGTCGAATAGTGCCTGCACCTCTTCGGTCTTAGTGGACTGATCTGACGTCACTATCTGCGAACCGAGGACACACAACACCAGTGATAGTACGAAAACCATCGTCCTTGTGTGCACGGGCACTAACATAGCAGCGTTCCCCCTTGTCAGTGGGCGTCTGGCCATACCTTGTCTGCTCCCTCAGTAGTATAATACCACATACGGTCGGACTTGTTCCATCCTCTTTGGTCCGATGCCTTCAATGAGCATTAATTCTTCAATGCGCCGGGACTCGCTCTAATTGCTGCTGGGTAGCAGTGTTGAGGTTGACGAGTATGGGCTGCTCCCGCGCTGGTGCGCGCTGAGCCGGGAGGGGAGAAGGAGGTTCTCGTGCTGGCGGGGAGACCGGCTCAACCTGGCTGGGCGCCAACCCCGCCTCTGGTTCCGGAGGAGCCGGGCGGGAACTGACCTCCTCTGGTGGGGGTAATGTTTGTTGAGGCGGGGCAGTTTCCGTGGACTTAACGGCTACCTCAATCTTCTCACCATCCTTGACTATCGCGGCCAAGTTCACCGACTCCGTGTCAGCATCAGCAGTAAAGCCGCCGGCCTGCTGGATAGCCTCATAGGCTCGCGCTCCGGACCGCAGCGTGTATAGCCCCGGGTGCTGCACCGCTCCCGCGACGTGCACTATCACATAAGTGACCTGCTGCTGGTAGGAGGGAGGCTCATATACTGAGGTGGGCGGCGGGGTGTGACTGCGGGTCACAAACACGTACGCCCCACTGCTCCCCAACGCTACCACTGCCACTGCCAGGACTATCTTTTGGATGGTCGTCAGTTCAAGCAAGGGTCTACACCTTCCAGATTC
>JALGUR010000098.1 GCA_029820565.1 Candidatus Zipacnadia bacterium | reverse complement strand
CACCGAGGCCCGCGAGCCGGTAGCCTTCTCGGTACACTGTATTAACTCTCTGGTCGACCACTTCCCTACCCCTCGCGTTAGCCCGGAAGTGCGAGCCACCCAGCCCTGGCAGGCTGGCGCGGCTGCCGCCGCCCGTGCGGACCAATATGACTTCGTCATCGGCAATCCGCCGTATGTGAGAATGCATCGGTTGCCCCAAAGCGAGCGTGATGTGCTTGCCAGTCTCTATCTCACGGTGGGTGAGAACAGCCTGAGCCGCACCAACGTTGACTTAGCCGTCTACTTCCTGCTGAGAGCAGTGAATTGGCTAAAAGAGGACGGAACGCTGGGGTTTATTATTACCCGGGGAATAGCCGACGCCAGTTACGCACAGCCCGTACGCAATCGCCTTGAGCAAGAGGGGATTGTAATAGAAGAGATTGTGCCTCTGGATTGGGTGTGCCGCGACCTCTTCCAGAGTGACGTTGTGCCAATGATTTTGATCGTTCGCCGCGCCCAGCGCCCCAAGAAGCATCACGTACGACTGGTTCAGGGAATACAGAAAAAGGACCAGTTGGTTGGCTATGCCCGCAATGGTAGGGTGCAAGGGGTACATACTTCCATTCTGCCCTGGTCAGACTTCGCTGCTGTAAGCGAGGGCGGATGGCCCCTGGAGGTCGTTGCTGAAGATCTTCCCATTTTGCAGAAGTTGAAAGGCTTTCCCAGAGTGGAAAGCATCGCCCAAGCAAGACGCGGCGTTGAAGTGGGCACAGAGGGCAAACGATACGACCTCACCGACACTTCGCAAGCGATTCCAGCAGGGGCTAATGTACTACCAATGACGCGGGGGGCCGATGTTCACGCCTTTTATATTGATGAACCCACGCGTGCCGTAGATATTACTACCGTGAATAATCGCTCTTGGTGGGGCGAAGGCAAGGGGGAGCAACTCTCAACAGAAGTTGTGGCCGTACCGGAAATCCATGTGACGCTCAATGCAGCGCCCCTCGACCGAAGTGCTCTGTGTGCTCAGAATACGGTCACCTTACTTGCCGCAGAGCCCTCTGTAGATTGGGATGCTCATTCCCTGGCTGCTCTGCTGAATAGCCATGTATGTCGCTACTTTGCCTTCTTGCTCCTGCGGTGCGGAATTGCCGGCGGTGGTCGGCGAGATTTTACGATATATCCCCGCACCCTTAAGGCATTGCCCGTCCCAAGCCTGAACGATACACAGATTCAGCGGCTGTCGGAGTTAGCGCAACAGGCGCAGGAGGCTGCGCAGCAGGCTACTGTGCGCGAGCAGCCGGCTTGGGAGGAAATTACCGCTGGGCTATCACGTCCGCACATGGTGGCCGACTGGCCCCTGAACTTCACCGGCTGGCCCGATGAGGCCGCCGCCCGCCATGACCAGGCGCTTGAACTGGCCACCGGCAGGCGCCAGGCTACACTCCAGATCGGCGAGGCCCTTACTGTCACTGGTGATGAAGAATTGTTGCGCTTCATTCAGCAGGAATGGCCGCAAATCTTCGGTGATCAGCGCGAAATCACCAATAATGACTTGTGTCTCTACAAAGTGCCCACTCCTGAGGATGCCCGGAAAGCAATACAGAGATATGAGGGGCGCCTGGAGGAGGTCACTCCCGCCCAGCAACATTACTACCAGGTATTAGAGCAGATTGATGCCTTGATTGAAGAAGGCTTTGGGCTCACTGACGAAGAGCGCGAGACGATTCACCGGCGGATGAATGAGTTCCCCTTGTCAGAGACTGCTAACCGGCCCCGCCTGCCCTGGGAGGAGACGGTAGCACCTGGGGTAAAGCACTTCGGCAAGGGAGAGCGCTACCACGGCAGATAAGGAACTCAGGCAGGATGCTCACGCCACCGACAGGCGAGACGCCTGTCCTACTCAATTTGCTGGTGATACACTTTGAGTATTTTAGATAATCTCAATCCGGAACAGCAGAAGGCGGTGCAGGCTATTGAGGGGCCGGTGCTGATATTTGCTGGTGCCGGCAGTGGTAAGACCCGCGTGCTGACTTATCGCATTGCCTATATGGTGCAGGAATTGAGCATCGCGCCTGAGCGTATTTTAGCGGTAACGTTTACCAACAAAGCCGCCGGAGAGATGAAGGAGCGCATTGAAGCCCTCATCGGCGAGCAGGCTCCCAATCTATGGGCCAGCACCTTCCACTCGTTTTGTGCGCGGATGCTGCGGGCTGACGGCACCGCCATTGACATTGCCCCCAACTTCGTAATCTACGATGAGGGCGACCAGCGGGCGCTCATCAAGGAAACTCTCTCGGCGCTGAACGTTGATTCGCAACAGTATCCGCTGGCAGATATTCACTACCAGATAAGCAACGCCAAGAATGAGTTGATGACTCCCGCCGACTACAAGCCCCACCGCAATAACCCCCTGGAGAGAATGGCTAAGCGGGTCTATCGTCGTTATCAGCAGCGATTGAGGGATAGTGACGCTCTGGATTTCGATGACTTACTAATGAGCGCCGTGCGGCTGCTGCGAGAATCCAAAGAAGTTCGTAACAAGTACCAGAACCGCTTTGAGTATATTTTGGTGGACGAATACCAGGACATCAATTCTGCCCAGTTCCGCCTGCTACAACTGCTGGCCGATAAGCACCGCAATCTGTGCGTAGTGGGGGATGATGACCAGAGCATTTATGGCTGGCGGGGGGCGAACGTGCGGCTGATTCTGGCATTTCAGGAGTATTATCCGCAGGCCAAAGTGTTCAAGTTAGAGCGCAACTACCGCTCAACCGCCAACATTCTGCGCTGTGCTTATGAGGTAATCAAGCATAATCCCGACCGGGCCGACAAGAAACTGTGGACCGACAATCCCGCCGGCGAGCCCCCCGTGGTGTACCGGGCAGTCAACGAGCAGGAAGAGGCCGAGTGGGCGGTAAGGACGATTCAATGGCAGATACACGATGATGATGCAGCCCCGGGTGATTTCGCGGTGCTTTATCGTACCAATGCTATGTCACGAGTCTTTGAAGAGGCTTTACTGGATGCTAATATTCCCTATGAAATTGTGGGGGGAGTGCGCTTCTACGAGCGGGCGGAAATCAAGGATGTGGTCGCCTATTTGAAGGCGCTGCTCAATCCAATGGATTCAGTCGCGCTGCGCCGAATAATCAATAATCCGCCTCGGGGCATTGGTAACAGGACTATGCAAGTCCTGGACCAGGAAGCCCAGCGGCGGGGAGGGGCGCTGTTTGAGGTATGCGGATTAGCCGCTGAATTGGAGCAAATCAGGCCCCGCGAGCAGCAGGCGGTGGCCGATTTCTATGATATGATGCAGGGGTTACGCGCTCGCGTTGATAAAGTGGCTCTGGTGGAGTTTGTGCGCGAAGTCGTGCGGCGTAGCGGTTATCTGCAAAGGCTGCGGGAGTCAGGACGTGCGGACGATGCTGGTCGAGCCGACAACGTTGAGGAGTTTGTAACCGCGGCGGCTCGTTTCCAGAAGAGTCACGACGACAGTTCATTGGTCGCCTTCCTGGAGCATATTGCTCTGATTTCTGATATAGACCAGGCCGAGGCGCTGGGCTCGGCGGTGTCTCTGATGACTTTGCACAGCGCCAAGGGCCTGGAATTCCCAACGGTATTCATCGCCGGGATGGACGAACAAGTCTTACCTCATCACCGCAGTATGAATGACGACTTTGAACTGGCCGAAGAGCGGCGGCTGTGTTATGTAGGGATGACTCGCGCCCAGCAGCGGCTGTATCTGACTCACTGCCACCGGCGCACCATCTTTGGCGAAACTCAGTCTATGGCACCGTCTCGCTTCCTGAAAGACCTGCCTGACGAAGCAGTGCAGCGTCGGGGGGAATTAGCGCCAGGGGTCGGCCCCCGGCTCATCCAGTCCCCTGAACCGACCCCCGAGATGCGGATGAGCGGACGGCGCTTAGATCTGACCAAGATATTGTCCCGCGCTACCGGCCGCCCGGCAGCAACTGGTCAGCCGCAGCCAACTGAGGCAGTGCCCAGCAGTGCCGGCGAGTATACAGTGGGGGATAAAGTCAATCACCCCACCTTCGGCGAGGGCCGAGTCGTTAGTATCAAGAGCGAGGGGGATGAGGCAGTGATTGTAGTGGGCTTCCCCGACAAGGGCATTAAGAAACTCCTGGCCCAGTATGCCAAATTGGAGAAACTGTAACACTCACCCCTGTGTAGTGTCGGGGGTATTCACCGATCCTAAAGCCGGTGCGGCCCGCAACTATCTGAATAGCCGGGCGTGTCCGAGTTCGATGTCGCCGATAGTGATTAGGAGGCTGCGCAACTTGTCAGGGTCATGCGTGCGGAAAGCATAGCCGCCATTGCAGCAAAGTGATTCGTTGAACTCGAAGTCGGCCCCACCATAGCCATATTCACCGTGCTCTTCACTCGTCAGGGTGACCGTGTGGATTCTAATGCCCAGACTCTCGGCCCGGTCAGCCTGGGCTGTTGCGAAATCGCGGTACTGCTGCGTCGTTTCCTCATCGCCGCCGAAGGGCATGCCATCGCTTACTAAGACGATGGCTTGCTTATTGTCCGAGCTACCGTGGGCCAGGTACTCATCTATGGCCCATTCCAGGGCAATGCCGGGGTTAGTGTAACCGTTGGGTGAGTAACTGCTGGCCAAGTCATATGTTTGCTGTACACCGTCGTACGCGCTGTCATGTCCTGTGAGACCCGTCAGTTCCAGAGTAAGGGGTATCGCCTCCCAGTACCAACCCGACCAGTGCCACTCGTACTTGACAGCAATATCCTCATCAAAGGCCACAAATCCCACCCGGTCTTCATCTCTGGCCACCTCCTTGACAAGATTAACCAGCGCGAAGTCGGCGTTTATGGCATCCTGCCATTCCTCCTGGAACGACCCCGAAGCGTCCTGTATAGTGATGATCTCCACAATGTCCCGGACACCTGGCGCAGCCCGCACACTGGCCGCGGCCGATGCCGTCATCTCTACGCTGTCTATGCCGAAAATGCGGGCAAAGGTCATAGGAATCGGCCCGTTAGGCGAGTCCTCGGTGGCCCGCGCCGTCACTTGCACCGCCATAAGGGTAAACGCCGGAGACCACGGCACTATCTGCTCTGTTTCTGTGTCCCACGCCCCCACTTGTACGTCCACATCAGGGTCCAGAATGACCGGTTGGGTTAATACTTGGTTGCCGGCAGCAACCTGTATCGCCACTTGGGCGCCGGCCTCGGGGTCCATGCCTTCTCGCAGCTTGCCGACCGCGGCAAGTGCCGCGGCATCCGCGGCATCTTGCAGGCATTGCTTAGCTACTACTAACCGCCCCACATCAATAGTCAAAGCAGCCATACCCAGTAGGGCTATCAGGGCTATGGCTACTATGGCTATGACAACACCCTTACGTCGACTCCACCAAGACACCTTGGACATAACTATTTCCCCCTTCGAATATGTACGATAACGTGCCCAGTCAGTTATGGCAATTACCTTAATATTACCTCAACATATTGTCAACTAACCTATACCCACTAATTATGCGGGTCAAACCCGGCGGCTGCTGGTCCACCGCAGCCAACTCAGGCAGTGATTGTGGTAGGCTTCCCCGACAAGGGCATTAAGAAACTCCTGGACCGGTATGCCAAATCGGCGAAACTGTAACACTCGCCCCTGCGTCGTGTCGGGGTTATTCACCGATCCTAAAGCCGGCGCCGTCCACGACTATCTGAATAGACGGGCGTGTCCGAGTTCGACAGGTATCTTCGTTCTCCGAGCTATAGTAGACTCATTCTGTCCTGCCCACTATGGTCCGGCCGCCGCAGATTCATTTGATTAACCGTACCTTGGAAAGCAGGGACGTGCCCGGGACGCCGGTTATATTGATGTCGTCGCCGTAGAAAGAGACTGTCTGGGCGATGAGCGAGACTACTCGCTGACCTCCGCCAAGGTAGTCTATATGGCCGTTGGGAGCAAAGAGAATACCATCCACCTCACCGCCACTGGCGGTCGCGGAAATATTGCCCTGTAGGGAGTACAGAGAGACATCTTTGTCGTGCGGACTGAACCTCGGTGCATTACCCGCTAAGTGAATGTTACCGGTTGCTACGATGGTGCAGTCTTCGGCCACCAAGTAGTCTCCTCTGAATTTCACATTACCGTTCACAAAGTAGTTTCCCGGCGCGAGTGTCAGGTTGGCCGTTGTCGGCTCCCAGTCGCCATCAATGATGTAGTCGTAAGGTTCAAAATCGCTTGCTGTGTAGTCTATCGGCCACTCTCTCTTCTCATGCTGTTCACACCCGCCCTGGTAGGTAGTCGTGCCCGAGGGATCGCGGAGAACATTAAAGTACTCCACGGGATTGTGGAACATTGCGTTGTTGCCAGTAACATCAATGCCCCCATTCGAGTGAACGAGGCCAGTCACCTCGAGGCCATCCCCGGAAAAGACTATGGAATGTTCAGTCTCACTGTCGGCGAATATGGTGGTAGGGATGTCACCCGGTTCCTGTATCGCCGTGCCACTTCTGGTGATTAGGCCTGACTCTAATCCGAAGATCTTGGCAAAGGCATAAGCGACCTCAACCTGACCGGTGACTTCCAAAGCATGAGTTTTACTATCTAACTGGCCGTAACTGGGAACCGTTTCTCCGGGGCCATAGTGTACCACCCCAGAGAACCCATCTTCTAAGCCCAGTTCTACCTGAAAGCCGTGGCCTTCGTTATTGGCCGCTACGTACAGCCCGGCCTCAGCGCCAGCCTTAGTAAGGTCTGGAAGCTGACTAGCTGCGGCCAGGGCGGCCGCATCCACCGTATCTTGACACACCTGGGCAGCGACGCACAATTGGCCCACATCAATGGCCAGGGCCGCCATACCCAGTAGGGCTATCAGGGCTACGGCTGCTATGGCTATTACGACCCCCTTACGTCGACTCCACCAAGATACCTTGGACATAACTATTTCCCCTTTGCAATGTAGATAGTTACATACCCCTTCGAATATGTACGATAACGTGCCCAGTCAGTTATGGCAATTACCTTAATATTACCTCAACATATTGTCAACTAACCTATACCCACTAATTATGCGGGTCAAACCCGGCGGCTACTGTAGTCGGCGCAGCGCCAGAGCGGCAGGGTAACACTCTGGCGTTGCTGGCCTACAGTATTATTTGACCATCTTTACTGTCCACAAGCCTGTCTCTGGGGAGAGAGGATGGCCACCAGCTCCAGGCATAGTATAGTCAATGAAGCGTCCAGTAATGGATCTGTGCTGGCCATGACTATCTACTGATTCCAGCCAGAAAGCCCCAAAAGCCCTGATTTGAAACTGTGCGTTAGAGCCGGTGCCGCCCAAGTACTCACACATAGGAATGATGAGGAGCCGAGGGTTATTGCTGTGAAAATCGTCGAAAGCATCATAAGTCCAGGGCTCCCACATTGCCCGCTGCAGCCGGGCCAGTCCGTCAGACGCCGCCTCCAGAGC
The DNA here is from genome assembly GCA_029820565.1 of Candidatus Zipacnadia bacterium. GTDB lineage: Bacteria > Armatimonadota > Zipacnadia > Zipacnadales > Zipacnadaceae > JALGTV01. The sequence continues at coordinate 12,257 of JALGUR010000098.1, read as the reverse complement.
TCCTCGCCATTGGCCGACGGCCAGACCCGAGTTCGCGTATAAGGTGTCATCCAGACTGGCATAGTTGGAGACAATCTGGTCTTCAGTAAGATTGTAGCCGCGGAGCAGCTCCAGGAACTCACTGCTATCACCGCTGGGAGGTTGCAGCCAGCCAAATGACCCGGGGATGTTCTCATAATGGGGGCCGTCGGCCATTAGCAGTTGCTGTTGCTGACCATATTGATGATCGGTCTGGTAGTTGACCCACATCGGACATATACTCGCCCCGCCTACCGGCATGCGAACTACCACGCAACTGCGCGTGACGGTTGCGCCGCTGAGGCCGAAGATGCGGGCGAAGGCATACTCTACCGGGACGTGGCCCTTCACCCTTATCCCCCACGCCGAATTGCCCAGGGAACCATAATCAGGAATGGCTTCACCCGGTCCCCAGAAGTCTATATCATCAGTTTCACAACCGACTGGGAATCGGCTTGACGATTCGTTGTTCGCTGCGACTATGGCCAGTGCCGCCGATGTTGCCTCGTTATAGTCGGGCAATTCTGGCCCACCGGCCAGGCCACCAGCATCGGCTGTATGCTGAGCCGTCTGGGCAGCGATACATAATTGCCCTACATCAATGGCGAGGGACGCCATACCCAGTAGGGCTATAAGCGCTACGGCTACTATGGCGATGGTGACCCCCTTACGTTCACTCCAACGTACCTTGGTCATAAGTATGTTCCTTTCCCGCTCTAAATTGCTCTACCCCCCTTTTGCGATGGGCACAGTAACTTGGCCCTGGAATGTAAAGACTATCTTCATATTAACGCAATATATTGTCAAGCAATATATACCCAATAGTTATATCGGCTAAACAGGCTGATGAATTAAACTGAGCGCAGGGGAGATACAACTCTAAGTCGGGGGGGCGAGAAGTGGACACTACTGATTAGACTCTGGGCGGCTCCATATCAGCCGTTGGTCAAGTTGCCAGTTCATATCAAAGAAACCAGCACACAGATACTGATTGGCATCGTCGTAGTCATAAGCCTCGGAGCGGAAGATGATAAAATCGGGCAGGAGATCAAATTTGTGGTTTATCGGCAGCCGCTCGCCATAGTATTTCCCGGCATACACGGCCACATAGCGCCCCGGGGCGCGGGGGTTGGGATAGCACATAATCAGTCCCAGGTCTTCGCCCTGGTAGACGGTTGACCCCACCTGATAGCGCTGATTTCCTATACTAATGGGTAACTGTGCAGCTATCTGAGCCAAGAAGTGATTGGTTTGAGGAGTGCCAAACAGCAGGAGGTTGTAAGTCTTGATTTCGTCTTCAGTGAGTGCTTTATCAGTGGTGATTCGCGGTTCCCCATCGCCAAAGCCCTGCCATTCCTGGGCCCATCGCTGCACCTTCTCGGTAATATCAGCGTTCTCGTCCTCATCCCCTCCGGTGCCTTGCACCACAATAAAGGGCTTGTCAAAAACTTCTTCCAGCGGACCGCACAGCCCGCAACGTTTGCGTGGCGGCCAAGATAGGCCCGCGGGCTGCCGCTCGCCAATAGCCAGATACAGTTCCCACTTGGCTGTAGCCCGGCCCGTGATTTTCTCGCCATTCAAGACAATGTCAAAGTCTTCCACTTTCTGCAAAGGTGCGGTCATAACGTCAATCTTTAGCAGAGCGACGTTGCTCGTCCGCACGCGCAAGGCGCTGCCGTCAGGACTGATATGCGCATGAGCCTCGGCCGGCTGACCCCACCGCTGAAAGTCTTCAATAGTCAGCCAGAAGGCCTGATTGTATTCCAAACTGTAGGTCTTAAAGCTGACCCGCCGCGGACTGGGATCCAGCGTATGCTGAACCAGCCAGCGCCAGGCCTTCTGATAGCATTCCAGGTCCCAGTAGATGTAATGCCCCTGACCCTCAAATTCATAATACTCAAGCGGCAGCCCCCGGCGCTCCGCGGCGGCCACCATAAGCCGGGATTGCTCAGTGGGTATCAAATGGTCAAGTCCACCATGCTGAGCAAAAGTCGGCTGATGGCGCAGGTTTATTGCCAGGTCCAGGGGATTGTCCCACTCTACCAGCCAGCACTTGAATCCCGGCATATCCACGCGGGACCAGCCCCACCAGCGGAACATATCAGTATGGCCACTGATAGGCGCGGCCGCGGCAAATAATCCCGGATGCCGCAGCAGCATATTCCACGCTCCCATTCCGCCCATTGATACTCCACTGATATAAATGCGTTTGGCATCTACATTGTACAAAGCCTGTACTTCCTCCATTGCCCGCAGCACATCTACCTCCCCAATCCCCTGGAAGTCCGTGTTACGCCGCCCATAAGGTACCAGCAGCATACAGCCATTGTCGCCGGCCACTTCACAGATGTCCAGAGAAGGCAGCCACGGGTCCAATACCGTAATGGAGGGCACATAGCCGTGTAGGAAGACAATCAGCGGCCAGGGCGTGTCACCGTCATAGTCAGACGGCAGATAAAGATAATACGGCTGCACACTGCCATCATTGTGGGCTTCGTAGGCCAACTCAGATAGTTGACCAGGCTGAGCCAGAGCAGGTTTGCCTTGGGTAAGTTGGGCCAACGCCGCCAGGCCTGCGTCTACGAAAGTGGAAACCTGCCCCACGCGGTTCCATCCCCCCGGGTCATTGGCCAGACGCGCCTTCTTAAGCTGCAGGCGGGCCACAGGGAGATTGGTGCGGTAAGCCCGGCTGTCCTTGTCGGTGTACCGCTGCTCGGCGCGGGAGATAGTCCGCTGTAGCCGGGCCAGGGCCTCTTGACTTCTGTCGTCTTCTTGTGCCTTTATACAGGTTGGCATTAACGCTGCCAGGATGAGTCCTGTTATAATCAGAAGTCGCCGCAACCGACTGTACCTTCTTTCAATAGATGCGTTGCCTATGTCAGTCGACACAATAGTAGTTCACTGTACCCGGCCAGACTCCTTCTCGTCTGAGCACCGGGGTAGAGAAATGGGTCAGGCAACAAATTCTACGACCACTATCGAGACTTACTATTCGCCGACCGAGAAGGAATCTGAATGGCGACGTAGAATGTGCTGCCTCGGACAGCTCATTATGCTGGATGCTGAGGCGATCCGTGATGAAGGACATTCGTGTGGCCGCGGTTCAGTTTGAGCATGCCAACGGCGATAAGTCGGCCAACCGCGAGAAGATCAAGAGTTTCGTCAATAAAGCGGCTGAGCAAGGTGTGCAGATGGTGGTATTCCCGGAATGCTGTATTACCGGCTACTGGTTCCTGCGCCATCTCTCCAAAGAGCACATAATGTCTCTGGCCGAGCCGGTGTTCAGCGGCCCCTCCTCACAGTTTCTTCTCTCGCTTGCTAAAGAGCACCAAATGACCATTGGCGCGGGTCTGGTGGAGATCACCGAAGACGGCACACTTTACAACACCTACGTGGTGGCTATGCCCAATGGCGAGTGTCAACTCCACCGCAAAATTCACTGTTTCATCAGCGAATATATGGCCTCCGGCTCTGAGTACACGGTGTTCGACACTCCCCACGACTGTCGCGTCGGCGTGCTGACCTGCTATGACAATAACATCGGCGAGAACGTACGCATCACTGCATTAAAGGGGGCGCAGGTTCTGCTGGCACCACACCAGACCGGGGGCTGCCGATCTAAGAATCCCCATACTATGGGTCTGGTTGATCGGGCGCTTTGGGATAATCGGCATGCCAACCCCGAGGCGATTGAGGCCGAGTTACGCGGGCCTAAAGGTCGGGGCTGGCTGATGCGTTGGCTGCCGACCCGGGCCCATGACAATGGAATGTTCCTGATATTCAGCAATGGCATAGGCGTTGATGATGACGAAATACGCACGGGCAATGCGATGATCATTGACCCGTACGGTCGCATTCTTGCCGAGACCTGGAAAGCCGGTGATGACACGGTCATTGCCGACCTGGATGCCTCACTGCTGGAGCAGACCACTGGTAGAAGGTGGATTAAGACGCGTCGTCCCGAGTTGTATGAGCCATTGACCGTGCCCACTGGACTGGAAGAGGATACCCGCACACTGAGATTCGATGAGAAGGGAATATAGGATTCCTGCCTGAATTGATACCGGGCCGAAACACTGGGGCAGGTAGGGGACTTGACAGTTTAGAGGATGTGCATATAAATTAGAAGCACTATTGAGTCGGAATGATAGGAGGTGAGATACATGGCTATACCCATCGTAGATGAGGACCTGTGTACGGGCTGTGAGTTGTGCTGTGATATCGCCCCGAATACCTTCGCAATGAATGATGAGGGTATCTCCGAGGTGATAGACCCGGAAGGCGACGATGAAGACACTATCCAGGAAGCCATTGACAGTTGCCCGGTAGAGGCAATCTCTTGGGCTGAATAAGGGGCTGACCAAGCACCATCAACTTAGTGGCGAGTAGTGCCCGACGGGGCGGCTGCTCGCCACTTTCCTTCTAATCCGCAGACGAAGTGGCCTGGATACTGAATGGCTTGTTACTCTGAGTTAACTGAGGCTCATTAGTGGATGATGCCCATTCCCCGACGCCCACTTCATAGTGCATCGGCAGCAGCGCCCGGCCATCGTCCAATTGGCCCTTAAGACATAAGTCAGACCGCTGAGCCAACGGTTCAGGCAACTGCACGGGCACGCCACCGCTGCCGCTCCAGGTCTGCTTCTCCACCCACGGCCGAGGTTCACCGGGAATTGTCACCAGGCAGTCCACCAGCTCGCTGTAGCCCTGGGCCGGAGCCGAGAATGACTTGGCTATCTGGTGGGGATCCCAGGTCTCGGGAAGTTCCCAGGTGATGGTCCCCGCGACCGGCTGGTCGGTAAAGTTGTAGACGCACACCCGCAGATTGTGCTGGACGCCGGGAGTGAGAGTCAGAGTCTTAACTAACTGAGTAGCCGTGGGAAGATTGGCTACCGCAAATATGTTTATGAGCACCGACGGCTCGACCCGAACCAACAGAGCCGCCGTGTTGGTTGCCCCTATGGCAGCACGATAGGCCCCGCCGCGCTGTCGGTTAACAGCCTTATCCAGTTGCTGCTGGGCGCGCTGCAGACATTGAGCAGCCAAGGGATAGACTATCCCGTCGTGGTGAATCGTGCTACGCAATTCTTTGAGGCGCTCATTGACCTTATCTACCAGGCTACTGCGGGGTTGGTACATCTGCCAACACTCATCCCGGGCATCAGCGACCCGGCCCAGCCACTCGCTGAGTGTTTGCAGCCGGTGAATGAGATTGGCAGTAGGCCCGGCTAACTTGCCCTGCGCCTCACACTCGCGCAGCGTACGATACAACTGCCCGTGTACCACCATCTGAAGCGTCCCCAGTGCCCGAGGACCAGCGCGAGGTTGCCCATCGGCGATTTTGATGACCGAGACCAGCGTGCGCCGAAAGTGCCCGGGCCACCGGGCCCAGGCCCAAGCCCCGTCCCGCTGCAGGGGTCCGATGTAGCCAAAGTTGCGGTCGGTCTTAAAGCCCTGAGGAGTAGTGAGATATATCTCAGCCTGATTACGCAGCGCTTTGGTGAAGTATGTATAGTGCAAGCCATATATTACTGTGGGGCGCGCCGTCAAAGTTATCGAGCGGGTCAAGCCAGTCCCCGTCGGTGGAAACTTGCGCCCCATCTCGTCTACAATCCGGGCATCATCAGCCAGGTCTACGGAGATAGTCGTATCCTCGTCGGCCCACGCCACTAACATAGGTCGCCCATGCTTCAGGAATAAGAGGGCCTCGGCCTCATCACCAAAATCTAATGGGCCCACATAAGTGGCATTGGATAGCACCCACCGGGCGACGGCGAAGGCCACATACTTGGCGTTAGGCACCAGTTGGTCGCCCTTTTGCCATAACAGCGCCGATGAGGCAGGGTCAGCGGAGCCAATCAGCCGTCCTCCGTGGAAGGGGCAGAAGATACGCTCGTTCCATTTCTTTAGGGTCGCATATAGCCGATACATATTCTGAGCCGGCGTCAATCCCCGGGGCACATCGCATATAGCCGATACATATTCTGAGCCGGCGTCAATCCCCGGGGCACACCCGGATACGTCTCGGTATGGACTGTGGGATGATATATCCCGTAGCCGTTGCCAATCTGCGGCGCTCCGGTGTAATAAATCTCCAAGAACCCGTCTATGTCTGGCCCACCCGGATGGAAGGCTAACTCATCAAAATAGTACTTGCAATTGGCATGATAGGTCATACCCAGTTCGGTCCAGTGACCACAAGACCCACCGTAGACCACCGGGATGCGCTCATTGGCCTGCTTGGCCGTGCAGTAAGCAATGCGCAGCAGGTCCAGGTAGCGGTGCCAATAGCCATAATAGAAGTTCTGGTCTACCTCGTTCCAAATCTCCCAGCGACTCACCAAGGCCAGGTCTTCCGAGGCGTGAGCGTCCTGGCGCGCAATAATCTCCTCGGAGGGCCAATGCACCCTCTGGGGAGTCAAATAGCCCACTACCTGCTGGACATACTCGGCCCAGTGAGTCGTCTCGCGCGGTGGCCAGGCATGCCCGGCTACGGCGGCACGACCCTTGGCATTTTCCGGTTTCATACGTGCCCAGCCCGGTGTGTAGCCTAATATCGGTATCCACTGCATGCCATATTTCTTGTAAAGTCGGCCGAGACGCTGCGCTTTGGCCAGGGAGTACTGACCCTGCGCCGGTTCCGTATCCGGCCAACTTAGGTCAGTGCGGATGATACGCACGCCAATCTGGGCCAGTGCGGCCAGCACCGAGTCGCGCTGGTCGGCGCAGTGGAAACTGAATATGCCATAGTCACCCGCCTCATCGTCAGGCCGCGGGATAACACAGAAGGCATCTTGAACCTGTGGGCCACCAGGAAAATTCAGGGTCAAGTAGTAGATGCCTAGCGGCAGATCAAAGGGCACTCGCAGGCGGCTGGGCCGGCCGTCACCGAGGGTAATCGTGTCCACAATCCGCGCCCGCCCTTCGTAGTCGCAGATGACATAGCCCACCTGTTGGTGGGGTCCGTTGGCGGTAATAGTCAGGTATATCGGCTCACTCGGAAAGAACGCCCGCGCCGGCCGCGACGCGGTTATGACGCACGAAAAATCCTGCGCGCCAGCCGGGGATACTATCACCCCGGCCACCATCAGCGCCAATACTACCTTTACCCCTCTTAGTAGCCGGCGGGATTGACTCAAATGCGTATCACCCTTCCTTTCTCCGCGTAGGCGAGGTTCTCTCCTTCGGCAGGCTCAGGACGGTGAGCTTGCCGAACCGTAACCTCGCCGCACCACCGCGCTCGCGTAGGCGGGGTTCTCCAACCCCGCTGGCATTGGCGCAGGTTAAGAACCTGCGCTACGCGATGATGGGGGGAGTTCCGCATAATGTATTTCGGCAGTTAGCAGGGGGGTCTTGAATGGGGATGGGCCTAATACCACGCCGTGAGAGGGGGCTCCCGTCTCACGCTTCTCGCCTCTGCCGTTCAGGGGGCCGTGCCTGCACCATGCTTGCCCGCCGGCCCGGCCGCCGTAGCCATAGGCTACTATGGCGGAGGAGGCAGCTACCTTAGCAGCGAAGGCGGGAACCCGGCCCGCTTACCCCTCTCCGTTGCGGAGAGGGGCCAGGGGTGAGGCTGCCGTTATGTGTCGTTAAGCCGCCGTTCCCGAATACTGAATGCTGAACGCTGAATCCTGAATGCTGTCCCTTTGTCACGGCCACAGCGGTGCGCCGTAGCGGCCCGTGTGGCGCACGTCGTGACGGAACATGGGCCAAGCCGTGTTGGCTAACTGCGGGGTTTCGCCTTGTACGCCAACGGCATACAGGTTGTTGTCCTGAGACCCCACATAGATGGTCCCATCGACGCCCAGGACCGGGCTGCTATACACATAGCTACCTGTGGCAAAGCGCCACTTTTCGGTGCCGTCGGGGTTGAGGGCATACAGGTTATTATCATAAGAGCCCACATAAATGGTCCCAGCCGCGCCCAGGGCCGGGCTGCTATACACGATTCCGCCTGTGGCAAAGTGCTACTTTTCATAGGGCTGGCCCAGCACTCCAATCGGCCAGGTATCAAGCCCGACGACGCACCGAAGAACGAGGATAGCATCACCGACATCGGGGCCGCCGCTTTCGTTGGCGTCGGCGCGGGGGTCAGCATCGTCCAGACCGACGACTATGCGCAGGACCTTGATGGCATCGCCGACCGAGGCCTGCCCGTCGCCGTCCATATCACCCAAATAGCCGGAATCAGCAGGCGATACAGTTCCCACGGGCTGTACCGGGTTAGGAGACTTAGAAGTGTGTCGGGAGAGCCCGGCTCCTCCGCCGCAGCCTAATGTTACTAACAGTACGGGGATAAGCGTAACAGATACCACACGACGATATAACATTTGTAGTGCCTCCTCGTTGCACTGTAGTCTCTATCTTCGCCGCCGCACGGCTTGTCTGGAGTTAGTTTCCCCAGCGGTGAGCGTTTCATCTTCCTTCATTGCTGCCTACCGAGAGGAGAATGCTTAGGACTTAGGAAAGTCTAAGAGGCGCAGCGCAGGCTAAAAACCTGCGCTGCGTGGTGCCAGAGGTTACGCAATTTAGCCTACTTCTGACTACGGCACGCTCACGATAAACATCCGGACAGATGACCAATTGCCGCCATCCACCACTACGCATGGTCCGTAGTAGTGCCCGCTTCCCGTTTCATCATAACGAATACACTGGTTGCTCGTAATCTCGGGATCGATGGTGAAGGTCACCGCGCCCTTGACATCCGTGGTCATGGTAACGGCCTGTCCTCCGTTGGGATGAGGTTGCTTCCCACCCCAGTAAGAGTAGCTATAGATATAAGGCCAGTACGGATAAGGCCCATCGGTGAAGGTACCAGTGGCATCTGTGGCATGCGAACAAAAGACTCTAATGGTGCCGCCACATAATCCGCCTCCTCCGCCCCATGTCGGCGTTACCGTTATCGTCTCCCCCGGGTGGGCCTCAGTGGTGGAAATAGTAATCTCGGAACAGCCCGACCGCCAGTAATCAAAGTCAGGAACGTTCGGATCACAAAGTTCTCGCAAGGTAATTGTGCTCTGCGCTTCGCCCAGATACTGCTGGTCACCAATCCCACCCTCAGGTACGAGGTACGCCTTGACGGTCACTGTATCAGTCTCGCGATCCGCCACGTCGTCAACCACATAGCGCACGGTGTGATCAGTGGAATCGAAGTCGGTGCCCGAGTGGTTCCGGTCGTCCTCCAGGTGCCCATAGCTGCCTGTGGTGGTCCAGTGATAGGTGAAGTCACCGGTTATCCCGCCGACTGTACAAAGTAATTCGACCGATTGACCGAGGGTCAAGCTATCAGCTTCCGGCTGTAGCCGCACATTGGGTTTGACCGCGGTCACTTCCCAGCGGCGAGCCCGCTGCTGACAGAGACCCACGTGGGTGAGCACGATGCCCAGGTCGGCGCCAGCGAGAACGTTATCCACTGCCCCCATGATGGCATTGGCGCGGACCAGGCGATCCAGCACCTGACCGGCTTGGTCCTTGGCTGCTCGCTCCAATAGCCCGCTGGAGACAAATAAGTCAATGAGCTCGTTCCTAAAAGTCTGTTTGGATGCCAAGGCCGCAAAGAAAGCCTTAAAGGCGTCCCCCGCTTTGCCCTGTTCGATCAGTTGGCCGACCTGAGGGGCGTCCCGGACGGCAAGATCCATAAAATCTTGCACCATAAGGCCAAATTCGACAGCCTGCAACTTGGCATCAATTTGGTCAGCGGGGAATAGGAACGAGAATAGGGCCGGCAGCACTAACTCTTGGAGAAGCGTCCGCCACATTACCTTATTATAAGTACCATTCCAGCCTGAATCCCACCACGGCGGCGCGCCGGTATCATTAGCTAGTCCCATGATGATAACCTGATAGCGCGTGGCGTCAGCCGTGAGAGGCAAGACCGCCATTTGGATGGGGTCGCTATTGACCGGCGCATACTGGACAGTACCATTGGAGAGATCTATGAGACTCCCCAGAGCGCCACTAAGCCCTTTGGTAGCCGATAGAACTTGGCCGTCTAAGACTACCTGGGGTGGGTCAATGTCTTGCCATGTGCCGGACGCCTTGTAAGCCGTGCGATAGACATAGTACCCCACGTGCCGTCGGTACTTATTGGTCAAGAAGATGTCGCCTGTGCCGATGTTGACTAACACGCCGTCTTGCTCGTAGGGGGGATCAACCAGAATGGCGGCAGTGGTGCCCTGAGCTGGCTGGAACTCAGAGGACGGGCCGCCTGCCAGTGCTCGTAGCGCTTGCCCCGCAGACGCCGGCAGGATTTGCCGGCACGCTTGGGCCAATGCTGTGACAATTTGTTGATTACCATCCCAAATGGCGGTGGGATTGGCCGCCACTTGTGCCTCGATCACTGATGCCAACTGCGCCGCCGGTGCACTCTGAGCGATAAGTTCAAGAGCGCCCTCCCATTGCGCAGGCGGAAGTGTATAGCCTCCCAGTCCCTGAAACATCAGGGCCACTGCAGTCTCCATGGCGCTTATTTCGCCAGAGTCGGCGCCGGCTGCGGCATCTACATAGCCCAATAAGATGATGCGGCCTAGACTGTCAACGAGGCCAACTAGACAAGGACCAGTCCCGCTGACCCGAGCTGTGAATCCACCGTCGGCCCTCACCGCCGAGTCCACCACTCCAGTGGATACGCTTAAACTTGTAACCGGCAGCGAAAAGCTTGCCGGGGGCTGAAGGGTGCCTTCAGCTAACATGCACTGGCATTCCCCGAGCGGCCACGTATCAAGCCCTACGACGCAGCGCAACACCAAGATAGCGTCGCCAACGTCGCTGCTGCCGCTCTGGTTGGCATCGGCGCAGGGGGCATCGCAGTCCAGTCCCACCACAATCCGCAGAATATTGATGGCATCGCCCACCGAGGGCTGTCCATCATTGTCCATATCGCCCAAGTATTGGCCCTGGGCACGATACACCGCGGGTGACAAGTCCATTGATTGGATCGGCTGTGGCGTGGGTGGTCGCGATCCACCCCCGCCACACCCCACTGTCAACACCAGCATTACAAGTGTGGCAAACCGTAACGACGAGCGGTATAGCATTTACGCTGCCCCCCTTTATGCCATATAGTTCCGTGTTGGCTCTACACAATCCTTTTCGGCCAGATCTCTACTTTTCTTGAATCCTTTACTTGCGGCAACTACTGCTCCATTTCCTCGGAAAGACATAGGATTTAGGAAGGTCTAACCGGACCGGCAGCGAAATATTGATTGAATCACAGATCAAGCAGCACAGGTGAGGCGATGACTTCGGTAGAAGACATTCCGCCGGATTTGTGGGAAGAGTGTCCGCGGTGCCACCAACTGCTGTATGCCCGGGCGCTGGAGAAGGAGTTATGGGTGTGCCCGAAGTGTGGGTATCATTTCCGGCTCAACGCCGCTCAGCGCCTGCAAATCACAGTAGACGAAGGCAGTTTCACCCCGTGGGATGCCGATTTGCCCCTGGTTGATCCCTTGGGCTTTCCTGATTATTACCAGAAGGCCCAAAAGGCCCGCGAGAAGACTGGCCTTGACGAGGGGGTGGTGACCGGGCGCGGGGCGCTGGACGGGATCGCGGTGGGTCTGGGGATTATGGACCTGGCCTTCATCGGCGGCAGTATGGGGTGGGTGGTCGGTGAGAAGATTACCCGCCTGATGGAGCGATGCCGCGAGCAAGCATTGCCCGCTGTTATGTTTTGCGCCTCGGGCGGGGCACGGATGCAGGAGAGTCTTATAGCGCTGATGCAGATGCCCAAAACCAGCGGCGCTGTAGGAAAACTGGGCGAGGCCGGCTTGCCTTACGTCACGGTGCTCACTGACCCCACCTACGGTGGCGTAACCGCCAGTTATGCTTTCTTGGGGGATGTCATCATTGCGGAGGTCGGCGCGGCAATGGGCTTTGCCGGACCGCGAGTAGTGGAGGTTACTAACCTCAACCTGCCTCCTCACGTCCAGACTGCGGAATTCCACTACGAACATGGGATGATAGACATACTAATCAATCGCAAGCAACTTCAGGAAACCTTGCAGACGTTGCTGTACTGGTTCGCCGGCCGCCCTCGCCAGCCCGACGGCGAAGCGGGGTCGGGCAATCTACTGGGGGAGGCAACCACCGATGAGTGAGCCGCGCCCTGCCCAACCTGAGGAAGCACGGCCTCCCCGGGACGCCTGGCGGCAGGTGGAGATAGCCCGGCATCCCCGGCGGCCCTATACGCTTGACTATATCCAGCAGATGGCAGACGACTTTGTGGAATTGCACGGTGACCG
>JALGUR010000033.1 GCA_029820565.1 Candidatus Zipacnadia bacterium | reverse complement strand
TGAAGTGCAACCGAATCGCTCGATCAGATCATCATTTCCCTGCATCCGGCTCCAAAAAACCGTGCTGCTGGCATCTAACGTTAACATTAAGCCCGTTCTCCGACAGGCTGCTAGTGGCGGGCAATCACTGTTCCTGGATTTCTTCTTCAGAAGTCCTCCAAGCTCGGGTTTTGCTGGCTAAACGATGCGCAGCAGGAAGAATTAGTACAGCAAACAGAGAATCATAGATACAGCAAGAAAGCATATGAGGAATGTCGGATAATATAAGATAACTCTTGCAGCAAGCTCACTGGAGAGAAGGAGTATCCAATGAATGGGGAGCAGATTTTCGTGGTCCTATCGGCGGTGATAGCTGCAGCCATAGCGGCTGCGCCCGGTGGCGCTGACTCAGTTGCAGTATCTGCGGGGCAGGAGGCGGCCTGGCTGCGGTGGGCGCTCCCACTGCCCAAGCGGATCGAGATCTGGGGCCAGGTAAGCCTGAGACCCGAGCAGGTGGGCATCCGCCTGCGGCATGATGCCGGAGACGTTGAAAAGAACGCAGCCGCCCAACTCGAGGCCTTATTCGAAGAGCGAGTAGGAATCGTGCCCGACGGGCATGCCTTTCGCATTATGCTTGGTGTCTGCGATGATGAGGGCCGTGTGGAAGGTCATCAGGTTGTCAATCCTGACAGCCTCCGCAGCCTCCCGAACTGGGAGCAGGCCTATGCCATTTGTCCTGTCGCCGACAATGTCCTGGTTCTGACAGCCCTCGATGAGAAAGGTGTCTTCTATGCAGCTCAGACACTGCGTCAGTTGCTGGAGGCTAAGTTAACCGAGCAAGAGGCTGTTATTCCTTTGCTGGAGGTGCTGGATTGGCCTGACTTAGCGGAGCGAGGGGAGTGGGGCGGCAGCGCTATGCGAGATTGGAAATGGTTGGCGGCGCATAAGATGAATCTGATCGAGTTTTACGTCCCCAAAAAAGTAGAAGAAGACGGCACCACAACGATAGGGTTGAGCAAAGAGCACATGGAAGGTCTCTTGGAAGAGGGGCGCATCGTCGCATTGAAGAGGGTCCCTATCATCGTCGGGCACATGGACCTGGACCTGAAAGGAACTGGTCTGTACGCGGCCTATCCAGAGTTGATAGGCATCGGTTCCGACATCGAGGTTAAGAACTGCTTACCGCCCTGCTGTTCCCAGCCCAAGTTGGTGGAGGTTATTGCTCAGTGGATGGATGAGATAGCCGCCGCAGGAGCTAGTGACATTAGTTCATGGCTCAGCGAGCATCACGTCCAGTGCCAGTGCGAGCGGTGCCAAAAAGTCGGACAATATGCCTTAGAGGCGCGGACTCTGGTCAATGCCTGGCGGAAGGCCCGCCAGAACTACCGTGACCTGGGAATGAGAATCTTGCTAACTCAGGGCAGCTATGAGACTAACGAGCAGGTGCTAGCCGAGATTCCTCCTGAAGTTAGGGTTATCTATTATGACGGCGGCAGGACCTACGACAGCTCGCGTGAGCCGATGATTTACCCGCTGCTGGAAGACTACGCCGGTGGCGGCCGCTGGCTGGGCTGCTATCCCCAGCTTACTGCCTCGTGGCGTATCGTCTGTCCCTGGACCGGTCCGCAGTTTATCCGCTACCGGATGAACGAGTTTGTGGATAAGGGACTCAACAATGTGACCGGCTATGCGACGCCTGACAATCGCTGCTACGAATTCAATATCTTAGCGGCCGCCGAGTGGTCCTGGAATACGAAGGGCCGAACTGCGCGGGAATTCTCGCGGGCCTGGGCCACCCGCGAAGGATACGAGGACCCCGAAGCTGTGGCAGATTGGGCCGTAAAGATGGGGCCGGTGGGCTGGAATCTGTATGGATCTCGAGTGCCGCATAATGCCTTCTTTGGTGGGCGGGCGGCAGCCATTGTCAAACAGCGTAAAGCCCCGCAGTTGGGTGAGGGTATGTATCGCTACTATCCGACTGTCGAGAGTCTGGACCGCGACATTGCCACCTGTGAGTGGGCCGCGAAGAAAGCCCAGGCCTTTGAGGCCCCCAAACTGGTGGCGGAGGCCCGGGCTATCGGGGGAATGGTAGGGATGTTGCGGGCAATCTATGACCTAACGAGTGCTCTGGACAGGACCACTGAACCCGCCGAGGCCGCTCGCGAGGAGCTTAGTACAGCCTTACTTGCATTAACTATGGCTTCCGAGCAAGCTGCCAATGCGCTAAAGGATTGGAAGGGCCTGATAGAAGGGTGGAAGGGAACCACACGCTTTGACGACACAGTCGAGGTCATTGACAAGACCGCCTCTGACATTGGTGAATACCTGTCGCAATTTGGCATACCTGATCCGGCCAAGCCCTAGCGCAGCACGTGTATCATGGCGTACGGGTTCCAGGGCGGCTATGAGCCAGGCATGTCGTCGGATTCCGGCCTCGAACTGGGGAAGGAGTTAACCTTCGACTACGCATTGGTGCCGCATACCGGCGATTGGCGTCAGGCCGCGGTCGAGCAGGTCAGGGAAGCACTGTTCCTGGATTTCTTCTTCACAATTCGTCCAATCTCGGGTTTTGCTAACTAAATGATCCGCAGCAGGAGGAATTGGTGCAGCAAACAGAGAATCATAGATACAGCAAGAAAGCATATGAGAAATCTCAGATGAATAATCCGCACGGGAGGAGACTATGCACTGCGAATTCCCGTTGTACGTACTGTTGATAGCAGCCTGTGTCTTGCCATGCACTTCCGTCCATGCTGCTCCGTTTGTCGATCGTATCTGTCACCCGCAAGATGCGCCCGATGTCGGGGCGAAAGTACGCCTGGGGCCCCCCCGTGTCGTGATGCTGGCGCCGGAGGGAGACACGAGCTGGGGCTCTTTCAATTTCCCCAGCGTCTGGCGTCTGCGTGACGGACGCCTGGTCTGTGCCGTATGTATCGGCCAGGATGAAATGTCGTCGGACGCCGATTATCACTACCTGTGGTACATATCCGATGGCCGGGCCGAGCACTGGACGCATGCGGTGGTCAACGAGGACGAAGCGGAGAGCTTTGTCCGGGAGAGGATCACCCTGTCGGATGGACGTCAGCTCTACTATAAGCCCAAGATGGTTTCAGTTGACAAGCTCAGTTGCAAGCCGATTCCCAGCTTCGAGGGGATCGGCTACAAGGGCATGAATGTTTACTACAGGCTGGGTGAAATGGACGACGAATGTCGCTACCTCACCATGTACAGCCGTGGCCCCAGGGAAAGCGAATGGCGCACGGGCAAGGCAACAATGGACCCGGACATCATCGTGCCGGCCTATAAGGAGACGGCTATCGAGAAGGACTCGGCGCTGGGGCCGACACACTCCGCCATCGCAACACCCATCTGCGCAAGCTGGTTGAGTACGTGGGAGATGATCGGCTGCCCGCGCTGGGGCTTTACAAGAGCGAGAACAGTCCGGTCCACCTTAGGTCCTCGGACCGTCCGGGGTTCAGCATACACAACGCTTCCTGGGGCGCATCTCTTGAAGACCTGAATACGCCGCGCCCCAGGGATATGGCGATCCGCGTCCAGATCCCGTCGCCGTTGGGTTGCAGACTGCATGATTATCCTATACTGCCTATCCTGGAGCTCGCCGATGGAACGCTGATGACTACCAGCTACTTCTTTCCAGCTCCAGCCAGCGGTTTCCGGATAATCCGCAAGAACGGCGAACTGGATACGGGCAGTAGATCCAACCTTTTTAAGAGCACCGACGGCGGCGCTACGTGGTCGTATTATGCCAGTATGCCGTTTGAGAGACTGTGAAAATACCAGGTTGTTCTGGCGCACATTACGCCGAACATGCCCAAAGGCAACTGGGTGGCGCTCCTGCGCACGACAAAAACCAAGGGCACTGATAACTCCCCACTGATAGTAACTCGTTCATACGACCAGGGGCGGACATGGACCACGCCCGAAGCCATTCGTCCTTCGAGCGTGAACCCTGTGGGCGGCCTGCTGCCGAACGGGATTGCCTTCAGGATGTACGGCAGGCCCGGGCAGTACATGACCTTCTGCGCAGACGGCGAGGGAAAGGAATGGGGCAACGACGTGACACTTACCACCGGTGGCTCGTGTGCAAACAGCTGCACATACGTAACAGGCCCGGACAGCTTCGTGGTCGTGTATTCGGACTACGAGTATCGGGATACGCAGGGTCGGCAGCGAAAAGCCGTCATCGCCCGGCGGATCGTCGTCGAGCGATAGCGTCCCACGCTTTTCGTTTTCGCAATACCACCCCCGAGGCACACACACCTTGGAACTTCAGCAAAGTAAGGTTGCGGCGAATCTCGTAGAAGTCTTCTAATATACAGCTTCGTTACTTAAATAGTCCGCAGGATGAGGAGTTAGTCCACGGCGTAGAGAATATTGAACACAGTAGCAAAGCACATGGGAGATTCCAGTGTAAGGAAGAACCTGGTGGCCGCCGGGCAGTATAGCCACCGCCTGCCACCGGCACTGCCCTGAGCCTGCCGAAGGGTCGCTCCGCCCGGTGGCGCACAACCGACCTCCGCTCCCTGCCCCTTAGAGTCGTGGTATTGTGTGGCAAATGTGGTAAAGATAGCAGCCTCTCTATTCAAGGGCAATACCCTAGAAATGCCGTTATACCTGCACTGCTGGCGATTACTTTAGACTAAAATCGCTCCAGAATACAACGGCTGCACAGCCCAAGGCGCTCGGTCCTGCAAGGACTGGAGGCCGGCCCCGGCTAACCTCGGAAGCGCCGGTCGCCCGGTGCAGTTCCGGGCGGTCAAGCGCCAAGCTCTTTGTGAATTACTGCCGGCCATCATCGGCAGTGTTACCCGATTCGCCCAGAGCGTAGCCCCTATACAGATGCAATCCAGCATTATTGGGCTGCCGGTCTATCCCCCGGGCGAAGTATTCGGCGGCCCGCTCATTGTTGTCGCAAGACAGGGCTATATAGCCCATCATCTTGTATATCGCAGCCCCACGGCCCGTTGCCGCCCAGGCGCCCCACAGCGACACGCCGCAGACCAGGATGAATAGCCCAACGCACCCCAACGCAATCTTGCCACCCCGCTTCACTGTTCCATGCCTCCTTCAACTGGTCTAGTTGCCTCAACTCTTTGCTCAATATGGAAGATTGCTGAACATGTTTACCCGAGATTCCCCATTTGGCTTTTACTGGGGTTTCCCATATCGTCTGCTGCTGCGTTAACATTCTCTGCGTCCTGCACTAATTCCTCCTGCTGTGGATCATTTAGCTAGCAAAGCCCGAGATTGGACGACGTGTGAAGAAGATTCTGCCCCCAATTGAACAAGTACGACTGCTCTCGGGGCCATAGCAGACGCTGTAGCGCTCACCGTCTATCTGCACGGTCAGATACTGCGGGCCGTTCTTGCTTTCATTCTCCGAGACTTGCTCAATTATTCCTTTCATACTTTACCTCCTCTCCCCACCGATGTAAGGTCAAGCCATTAGGTGATTGACCTGATGGCGGGGAAGTTTGAATGCGAATGAAGCCCTCAGGGCTCACTGGAATAGTCGTCATCCAGTAGAACCTTGGGGCAAAAATGGCGGCAGCGTTTGACCTCTCGTCTGGTCGGAATGCGTTTGAGCTTCGCACATCCCTGCTGCCGCACGCAGGATTGACATTCGCTTTCGGGGGAGGAATTCATGACAGGTTCGAAGAATGTACCAGCAACAGTAAGCGAAATATAGAATCTCGCTTGCTGCAATACAACACGACTTTTGCCACAGTGCCATGTCAAGGAATCGTTACCAATACGAGGCCCAGACGACGGAGGAGATGCCGTTTATGAAAGCGGACAATGAGCTTGCTATGTTGGGCGGGGAACCGGTGCTGCCCAGGGACATGAAACGGGCGCGCTGGCCATTGATCAGCGAGGAGGAAGCCCAACAATTGGCGAGGGTTATCCAGAACGAACCGATCTTCGGGACTGATTCTGGGCAGGTGCAGGCGCTGGAAGAGGAATGGCATCGGTACGTGGGCATACCCTATTGCCGCGCGGTGAGCTCCGGCACGGCGGGGCTGCACATGGCCCTGTGGTGCGCCGAAGCGGGACCCGGCACTGAGGTCCTGGTTCCGGCCTACTCTTTTACGGCCTCGGCGTTCGCGGTTGTCCATGCCGGCGCTGCCCCCGTATTTGTGGACGTTGACCCTACTTCGTACAACATGAATCCCGCCCTGATTGAGTCCCGGATTACGCCACGGACAAAAGCGATCCTCGTGGTGCATCTCGCCGGGCTGCCCGCCGATATGGACGAGATCACCGCGATCGCACAGAAGCACAACCTTGCGGTAATCGAGGATGCCGCCCACGCTCACGGCGCCACATACAAGGGGCAAAAGACCGGATCGTTCGGCGACGCGGCTTCCTTCAGCATCAACGGCGTGAAGAATCTTGTGGCCGGAGAAGCAGGACTCTTCACCACACGGCACAAGGAGTACTACGACCGGGCCGAGGGACTTTGGCTGCGGGTCACTCTGGCCGCAACGCGCGAGTCAGAGAAGTATCCCCTCGCGACGCTCGGGTATAACTACCGATGCTCGGTCGTGGCTGCCGCCATAGCCCGGGGACAGTTGAAAAAATTAGACCGTTTCAACGAGGTACGCCGCTCCAATTGCGAACGGTTGTCGCGTCAGCTGCGGGACATTCCCGGCGTCGTTGCGCCCACGGTACCAGGTGACCGAACCCATGTGTATCATATGTACCGGGTTCGCTTTGATGCGGCCGCGGCAGGCCTTGACGTGCCGTCGGCCGAATTCCGGGCCAAAGTGGTGGCTGCGCTTGCCGCCGAAGGCGTGCTGTGCCGCTCGTGGATGAACTGGACCCTGCCGGAGTTGCCCTTGTTTGCCTGTCCGGATGATTTTGAGAGCCGCTACCCATGGCGCCGGACGTGGGAGCCTGACCAGGTCTATTCCCCCGATGAGTGCCCCGAGGCGCAAAAAATGGTCGAGGAGACCGCTGTTGTCGCCGATGCGCCGACCGCCGTGGACCACGAGGTCGTCGACGGCATCGCCGCCGGCTTCCGCAAAGTCTTCTCGCGCCTTGACGAAGTCATGCGTCTCAAACTCTCGCCCGACCTGCGCAAAGGCGACCTGGCCAGTTGTGAGACCATTTGGCGCGAAGTCGAAAAGCTACAGGTGAAATGAACTGCTGACACACGGCGGCCCGGCTGGACGACGCCAGGCGGGAGATCATGAAGGTCCGTGCCGTTGATTCGCTGCCTTGTGGTCCGTGAAGTAAGAGGCAGTGTCGAGAATCGAACGAGACATCACCGTCGTATTCGCGGTTGACACAGGAATGGCTGGACTCGATGAAAGCGATACTCGTCAAGGAGCCGAAGTCGTACCATCTTGTTGAGATGCCGAAGCCGCACCTGGGTGACGGTGCGGTCCTGGTCCGGGTGAGGTACTGCGGCATCTGTGCGAGCGACTTCGAGATACTCTACGGTCTCAACGAGGAGGAAGTGGTCTACCCGATCATCCCGGGGCACGAGTGGAGCGGCGAGGTGGTTGAAGCCGGCAAGGAGTTCGAGGCTCTGGTAGGCAAGCGGGTAACCGGCGATAACGTCGTGGCGTGCGGGAAATGCCTGCCCTGTCTGAGGGGCCACCGCAACGGTTGCGGACAGAGAAGGGAGATCGGATTCAGTCTTGACGGTGCATACGCGGACTACGTGGTTGTCCCGGGCAGGAATATTATTGAGCTGCCGGCGGACGTTGAATTCACGACTGCGGTCCTGGCTGAGCCTATTGCCGTCCCTCTGCATGCGTTGCGACTGGCAAGAATGGAAAAGGACCAGAAGATCCTAATTGTGGGCGACGGGCCGATTGGCTTGCTCGCCATCATTCTGGCCAGGCATCTTGGCGCTGAGGACCTTATGATTGCCGGCCACCACCAGGGACGGCTGGACCGGGTGGCGAAGTGGACCGGGGCAGCCACAGTCAACACGCACGAGAGTGCCCTGGAAGACGCAGTCGAGAAACGGTTGGGCTCCGGGCCAGACCTGGTTCTCGAGACGACGGGGCGACCCCCTGTCGTCTCCGCCAGCGTGCGCCTGCTCGGCCCCGGGGGGACGCTCTGCCTCGTGGGAGCCTATCGCGATACCGCGGATTTCAGGCCCAACGACGTGGTGTTGTACGAGCAGAACATAATCGGCTCCCTATCCTATATTCACTCCGAAATAGAAGAAAGTGTCCGACTACTGGGGCAAGGGCTGGTTGAGGGGATGAACATCGTCACGCACGTTTTTCCCCTTGAGCAGTACGCCAGGGGGTTCGACGTCGTGGAGAAACGTCGGGACCATGTGATCAAGGCGTGCTTGGAGACGTGATGGGCGTCGTCTCGCCGCGCTCTGGGCGAGAGACAACCGGCACTTGGACTGCGGCCCTCATAAGGACTGGCTCGAATGATGACCGGAAAGGATCTATCCGCCGACATCAACGCATACCGCGCAACCCACGGGCAGTTTGCATTCTGGTGGTTGGGCCAGCACAGTTTTGTGCTGAAGCTGGGGAAAACGGAAATCTACCTGGACCCCTATCTCAGCGAGCATCCGGAGCGCCAGGTCCCACCGCTGTTGCGGCCCGGGGAGATTACGAGTGCCGACCTGATCCTGGGCACCCATGATCATGACGACCACATTGACCGGAACATATGGCCGACGCTGGCGGCATCCTCAGCCAACGCTATGTTTGTGGTTCCCGAGCTGCTGCGCGAAACTCTGGCCCAGGACCTGGGCATTGCCCCTAATCGTTTCCTCGGGCTGGATGACCGCCAGACTACGAACGTCCGTGGGATCAGGGTAACGGGTATCGCCGCGGCCCACGAGTTCTTAGACCGGGATGAGGAGACCGGACACCATCCCTACCTCGGATATGTGATCGAGGGCAACGGCTGCACGATCTACCACGCCGGTGACACCTGCCTCTACGAGGGACTGCAGACCAAACTCAGGCAGTGGTCTTTCGATCTGGCGCTGCTGCCCATCAACGGCAGGGACGCCCGCCGCCTGGCCGCCAACTGCGTGGGGAACATGACCTACCAGGAAGCGGCCGACCTGGCGGGAGCTCTGGAACCCGGCCTGACCGTCCCCGCTCATTACGACATGTTTGCCGACAATGCGGCGGATCCCGCACTTTTCGCGGACTACATGCGTGTGAAGTATCCGAACCTGGCGGTACGGGTGTGTGAGCACGGCGAAAGGGTTGTGGTGAAGAGGAGCCGCCGGGCGGGATGACCGGAATGAGAAAGGGGAAACGCTCGTAGAGAGACCGCCGAGAGAGTTGGCTATCAGACTGAAGAACTGGCGAAGTAGGTCAGGGGGGGGAAGTGGCACGAAAAAGTTGCTGACTAAGAGACTCGGGCGGGTTCTGGCCGCGCCTCGGGGCGTGCTCGGGGCGGAGTTTATCGCCGCCCGGAGCCAGTGTGGGGAGGGATTCATCACAGCCTTGAAGAATATCACGATGAGCGAAAGACAGATGGGAAATGCCGGCCATTCAGGGCGTTTGCATTCCATTATCCGATGCTGGCCAGTGCAACGCCGAATCTGAGCAACTGGGTTGGTCACTACCCGAATCTCTGATTGTCCCCAACACACGCTTGGCCGAGAAGGAAGAGTATGGTGGCCAAAGAATCTTACACCGTCCAATAACCTGGGGACAGATTGCGAGATACCAGACAGAAGGAACCGGGATGATAACTGCCGGCCCGAACATCCTGTCCTTCGGCACGCGATACAGTCGCCAGTGGGAGGCAGTCGCGTGAGCAACAACGGTTATCAGCCGCAATCTCCGGAGGATGCAGCAGTGGAGGAGGGAACCGCAAGCGAAGATGCCGCACGTCAGGCGGCAATAACAGGTGAGGTCCATCTGAGCCCGCGCTGGCAGGCCCGAAATACCCTCATCTACTCATCTCTGGTTTCACTGGTTTATCTCGCAGCTCCCGTGCTGTATGTGGGGTTCACCCAGGCCGCGTTCTGCGAGAAGTTGGGCGCCACCAGGACGGTTTCAAATCTGCCCAGCGCCGCCTACCTCCTCATGTCTCCTTTTCCAGTGATCATCGCCTGGCTCGTTCCGCAAACGAGGCGACTGAAGATCAGTCTGAGTATCGGCTATCTGACCACGGCTGCCATGGGCGCAATTGTCACCTTTGCAATCCTTTTGCCAGGCTCCATCTGGGACTCGCTGCGCATCGCTTCGTTAATTGCGCACGCCGTGGTCCTGGGATGCGCCAACGGCGTGGTGAGTGCCTTCAACTGGGAGGCCCTGGCCCGCGGTGTCTCCGAATCGCGGCGCGGTAAAGCCTTCGCCCTCGCTTTCGGCGTCGGGCCGATGTTTGCGGTGGTGGGGTCCCTGGGGTCGCAATTGATTTTGACCAACAAGGTTTTCGGGTGGCAGCCGCCACTGTGGCAACCGATATCGTATCCATACAATTTCGCCCTGCTCTTCGGCGCGAGTACGCCGATCATGGCGCTGGCGGCGTACCTGGCCCACTTGTACGTCATCCCAGTGCCGAAGGTTGATGCCGAGCGTAAGCCATTCGTGCCAGCAGTCTTTGGCGGATTCAGCCGGTTTCTGGGTTACCGCCTCATCCTGATCGCCTGTGTGAGCTATCTGTTACTCTACGCTGCCCACACGGTGCAAAACAATATGGTCTTGTACACCGAAGAGGTGGTGGACCTGCCCGCGGAAGCCCTGGTGGGATACCAGAATGCGCTGCGTTTCTCCGCCAAGGTCTTGGCCGGCTTGCTGTTGGGTTGGGTGCTGATTCGTACCAGTCCGCGGACATGTATGGCTCTTACAGCCCTGCTGGACATGGCGGGTGTCCTGTGGATTCTGTTCGCGCGGGGGATGTCGTTCCTTTTCGCCTTCGGGCTTAGCGGCGCCGGCGAGCTCTTTGGGGTCTACTATCCGAACTATGTTGTTTGTTGCTCGCCTAAGTCCCAAATCCGACGCAACATGGCCTTTGTGAAGCTGATTCAAACGCCCGTGGGCCTTTCCCCGGCCTTCCTGGGTTGGATTGCTGACAGGTGGGGCCTCAGAACCAGCTTCTGGGTGGCCCTGGGCGTAATGGGCGGCACACTTGTTCTGATTAGGACGATGCTTTCGCCACATCCTCATCCCCGGCCCGAGGACCTTGAGGCAGCTGACCTTGAGAATCAGGCCCTGACGCAGGAGCAGACGTAGTTGGCGTGGATACAAACAATAATCGGGGTGGAACGCTCTTGGCAGGTGACTAATTGCGCTCTTTGACAGAAAGCAAGATTCTTGGGCCTGGATGGGGGATGAGGATGCGGAGGTGACAGCAAATCGTCCTGTTAGACCGGATGCTCCAGGTCTAGCGCTGCCGGGAAGTTATTGGCAAGCCAGCTCCTCAGTTGGGCCACGTGTTCCGGACAGGTGCCGCGGTAGGGCTTTCGGGCGTGGTAACTGGTTGCCAGGAATCCTGCAACCGACCCCAGCATCCGATCGTACGCCGTGTCCGCATATTGCAGTTCGGTGAACGGCGCTAACCCCTCTGTCAGGAGGAGCTTCAGCTTTTCCTGGATGGCGTACGCCTCATCCATCTCGCCCCGGCTGCAGAGCCCATAATAGTGCAAGATCAGCTTCGGATTCATATACACCATCGCGCTGCAGCAGCCACGCGCTCCGTGGGGCGTCATGTCCGCTAAGATGTGATCCGGAACGAAAACGTTTAGGTATTTACTGAAAGCCGACACTCTTTCCAGCCCCCCCGCGGCCGGCGACGTGTCCGCCTTGATGCCGATCAAGGTTGGGACCCTGTCAACGATGCGCTCAAGCAGTTCCTTGGTGATCGTCCTCTTGGCGCGCAGGAAGCTGTCATAGAACACGATCGGCATGTTCGGACAGGCCGCCCCAATATCCTCGAAGAAACCGACCACTTCCTCGTCCGTAAGCGCGACCCAGTAAGGCACTGCCACCTGGATGGCTGCCGCTCCCTTCTCCTGGGCATACCTGGCCCGCTTGATCACGCCTTTGGTGTACGTCATCGTGCAGCCAATCTGAGCAGGAACGCCCGCGGACTGGCATACCTCAATGGTTACATCGCTGACCGCCTTGAACTCATGGAAATCCTGGGCGTAGAACTCGCCTGTGCTCCCGCCGGTGTAGACCCCATGCACGCCGGCCTCGCAGCACTTGCCCACGTCCCTGCGATATACCTCCTCATCAAAGCAATCGTCATTGGTCCAGGCCACCGGAAGACCTGCCCAGATCCCACACAGCGTTTCTCTGGTAAGCATTTATCACGCTTCCTTAATCAAGAATCAATAAGCCTTCAATGCGAAACGTCGTCTCCGTCCGGCAGGCGCCAACGAACCACTTCCAATCGAAGACTGCCGTCGTCTCGATACGAGTAGGAACTTACCAGCGTCCCGTCAGCCAGTTGCACAGTGGGGCCAAACCCGCCGCCGCTCATGAGACCTACAGGAGTCTTCGTGTCGAGCATTATCCGGTCGTGCTCAAAGTCAAACGCGAAGCCATCCTCGTGTTCCACCCCCAGCACCGCGCGCAAGCCCAAAGGCGGCTTCAGCGACCGGACCGTGAACGTCAACAGCAGTCGTCCGTCGGCGAGCCGTAGAACCGCCGGATAGTGCTCGCCGTAATCCCCAAACGGACCTACCGGCTCCCACGTCTTCCCCAAGTTGGTTGAGGAGTAAAGGACCATACAGTTGTAATTGTCCATCCCGTCCTCGGGCGCAGGTCGCCCGGGAATACTGCAAACCCTGTGATCCCGGCGCGCAATCATGTACAGCTTGCCCGACCGCGCCTGGCACAAGACGGCCTCCTGGAACGCCCCGTAAGGATAGTCATGGGGAAGTCCTTCAATACCGGACGGGTACTTCTCCGCCCATGTTCGCCCCCCGTCCGTGCTTCGCCACATGACATCCCGCCGCATACCATACACCGAAACGCCCATGAGCAGCGAACCGTCTGCCATTTCCAGGACGTTTCTTGTGTTGCAGGTCTGGTTGCCCTGGTATGTGCCGCGCTCGTGCGTAGGCGGCAGCATCTCTTCGCCTTGCCGAATGGACGTCCAGGTGTGTCCGCCGTCCTCACTGCGATGGATATAGGCAGGAAACCAGCCTAAGGTGTTGCGGCAGTCGTGTCCGAATAGCGCGGTCACAAGCAGCGTCCCGTCCCTGAGCACCGTGATATACGGCTCCCGACCCAACACACCATCCAGCACCGCGGCGTCTGACCAGGTCCGTCCGCCATCCTTTGAACGGAACAGTATCACATCCTCGCGATACTTCCCTTCATCGTCCACGGCAGCACTTCTGAACGCCGCCACCAGGAGCTCGCCGTCCGGAAGCGCCGCAATGCACGGTTTGTAAGCGGGGCCCAGGGGGACACGGTGCGCGGGCAACCGGTCGACGCCAAGTTTCTCGGGCTTTCTGACCTCAATGAACTCTTGCTGTGCCATTACTCTTCCTTCCGATTGCCTGCTGCTTTCTTCGCGAGTGCTCTGGTCGGAGTTCGTAGCGTTCCCGCCAAAGACCGGATTGCCTTCATACTTCTTCCAATGTACCCCGTCGGAACTGGTCGCGTAGCCCAGCGCATAGGAGCGCGGCGCCTCTACGTGTGTCGGTCCGCCGTTGTAACCCGTGTACCACATCTTGTACCCCGCCGCGTCGCGCACCACCTTGGGAATCGCTGCATACCAGTAGTCGAAAGAGCCTTTGGCTCCCCGCGGCAGAATCACCACCTGCGGATCCTTGACCCAGTGTATCCCGTCCTGGCTTGTGGCCGTGGCAACGCAATACGTACCCGGATCCACGGAGACCGAGTAGTAGATGCGGTAGATGTCCCCGTCCCTGAGCACCCACGGGTGACAAACCCGACTCTCGCCGCGCGCGGGATCGTCCCCCAGCACGAGGTTGTTATCCTTCGAGCCGGCGTATTCGTAGATTCCCAGTGTGGGCTTGGTCCAGTTCAGACCATCGCGACTCTCCGCATAGCCGACAAACCAGCCATTGCGCCCATCTCCCGCAGTGTAATACATGCGGAACTTGTCGCCGTCCTTGATCACGCAGGGCACCCGCGTAAACCCATGGTCGAAAGTGCCCGGCGGGCCGTTAGGCACCACAGGCCTGTCCACAACCATCTGCCAGTGGACCGGATCCGGACTCTCCAGCAACGTCATCTGGCTGTGCAGCCTCTCCTCGGCATCTTTATGATAGCCCGCGATCCACATCCGCCATTTGTCCGGACTGTACAGAACACCGCACGAACACATCATGTGGTCATTCCACGAGCCCTCCGGCCCCGGCGAAATGGCCAGCCCGTTGTTCTCTTTGTCGCCCTTCCACGTTACCAGGCCGAGGTCGGGCCTGACCCAGTGCAGTCCATCCTCCGACCAGGCGTAGGCCACCGCGTAACCGCCGGGGCCGTCGGTGTCATAGAAGAGATGATAGCGCCCGTCGGCGTGAGCGAATCCTGTGCCGATGACAATGTGGCTCGGGGCGCTCGCATCGGCGCTCACCACGGAAGGAGTGCTTGTGAGCAGGACTATTCCCATACCTGCTAATACTGAGGGGAGTTGCCTCATATCCGATAAACCGAGATCCTTCCTATAGGTTATTGGTCACCATAGTATTGCTTCATCGAGACATAGATTCCTTCCTGTGCCGACTGTTTGCTGGTAGAAATCACTGATGTGCGGACTTCTCAGAGGCTTGTCTCGCTGCGCATTAAGCAACTTTGACGGCTTTCGGCCAGATAGCAGCCACAGTCCTGCCTGGGCACAAGCAAAACTGCCCATCCTTCGCCGCTTAAAGTCATAGTCACCCGGCGCCGGGCGCTAAGGTTCGGATTCGTTCCAGAATCTGCTCGAAGAGCTCCTTGGGTACGGCTACCTCGGCCATCTGGAAGATTACCTGTCGTGCGTGGCGAACTAGCTTCGCCCCGATTGCGCCTACCACACCCACGGCCAGTCCCAGTCCATTGACCCGGCAAAGCGCAGATACCCTGTTTCGGCGTCGACGAGGTCCAGTCTCACCCGGGAGTACGTGCTGTCGGGCGGCAGAGACTCGCTAAACACCAGGTGCGCCTGCCTTGAGGGTTATCGGCTGTTCAACTTGAAATGCTTTCCCATCGACAGGGAGCAAACCCAATCTATCGATAAGGCTGTCGCCTTTGGCGCTCGCGTCGGCGACCTCAAAGATCGCCGCCAGCTCTTCGCCCGTGTCGGCTGGTTCGGTGAGAGCGCGGACACGGAGCAGATAAGGGGAAAAATCGTTGTCCATCTTGAGAATACCGAAGTACTGCACGCTGCGGAAATCGCGGCGCGTGTTGGACCACGATGAATACCTGTTGTCCTTTACGCCTCGAGCCCGGTTCAGGTTGCAACCCCTTGCTTGCTTCACGTCTTCGGGCAACCCGAGGCCCGCAAACGCAAAGGGGATTTTGACTTTCCTTCTGTAGACCTGGATCGACTGCTTGAGAATTCTGTCCCTTCACCGGTTCTTTGCCGGCGAAATCTTGGATATCGCTTTTAGAATATCTTCTTTGGCCCTATCCGCAAGAGAAGTATTCTCCCTGTCCGCCAGCACCGTCTTTGGGCTCTCGGCCAAGACTCTCCGAGCTTCAGCCAGTAGCTCTGGGGATATATTGCTACCTGCTTTCTGTATCGCCTCTTTCAGCAGATACAGATAGACATAGTCCTCCACCCCTTCCCGGGTGGCTTCCCACCGCTTGCCGGTAACCACCAGTTCTTTCTTGCTTATCCCGGGGGGCGCGTCGTCGGCGTCGGCGAAATAGACCACCGCCCAGTTCTTGCCGTCTTTATGGTTGTAACTGTTCCAGTGGGTCTTGTAGCTGTATATCCAGTAGCCGAATCCGCTCATCCCGGCCTGCCAGGCCCGCCAGACCGGCAGCCGGTACCGACTGTAAGGCGATACCGTCTGGGGGAAGGGAGGCATCGGGTTGGCGTAGGTCCAGAAGAATTCGGGTTTTTTGGCCAGAAGCGCGTAGTCCTGGTTACGGTCGGCGGGGTGCGACCCGTAGATTCTGTCCACGCCATCAATCCCCGCGCACAAGATATCAACGTAAGGGGAGATGGCCTTTGCCTGGGCTTTCGTCCCCTGGTTATTGACGTAGACCAGGATGTTGGGGTCTATCTCTTTAATCAGTTTCGCCATGTCGCACACCGGCTGGTCCAGCCGTTCGTCGTAAGGCTGCAGGCAAAACTTATCGTAGCCAAAACCCTTTTCCTTCAGGTGGCTTACCAGGCCGGTCAGCCAGGACTTAAACAGCTCTTTCCACTCCGCGCTGAAGAAGCCGGGCATCTTCTCATGGTATATGTCGGAGAGCAAGTTGAGCGCTACCATCTTGGGATTGATCTGGCCATAGTAATCAAGCACCCCGTCCAATTTCGTGTAATCTTTGCTGAGCTGACCTTCAGGGGTCTTGGGCATCAATGACCAGGGGTGCACGGTGGGCGTATTGACGTAGTGTTCTTTCATATCATCCACCAGCGCCTGCGCCCGTTCCGGGGTTGTCCATGTCGGCTCCAGGTACTCCCAGTAAGCGGTGTAGATGGGCTTATCGTCCGGCAGGGAGACCGGGTAGACCTTTACCTTGAGGCTTACGGAAGAAGGAGGCAAACCCTGGGGCGTTATCGTTACCCGGGGGTTGTAATTACCGGGTTTTACTCCCCGGCTGTAGAGGGTCAGCCAGACTTCCCGGCTCTCGCCGGAAGGGATGGAGAGGTCGCCCTCCAAAAGGGGCAGGGCGTCGTTTACCTCTTTTCCGAGGTAGGTTGTCACCCAGACCGCCTCCCGGAGCGTTACCGGGATACCGGCATCCTTAGCCGATACGGCGAATTCTATGGTCTTGTCCGACAGGTTGGTCAGCACGAAACTGGCGGACTCGTATTCGTTCTCTCCCATGGCCAGGCTGATTTCCCGGCACTCTCTGACGGCAGCAGGCGGAAGGTTTATCTTGCGCAGCTTATCCCAGGGGCTCTTTGCCCAGCAGAAGTATTTCTGTTTGGGGAACAATACTTGCCAGCTCTGCAGTGTCTTCCTTCTGAGGGCATCGGTGGCCGCCTGTTTCTGTTGTGCAGCCAGGGCGGCATCAACCGGCGCTTCCTCGACAACCGGGGCGGCTGTTTCGGTTGGTCTAACTTCTTTAAGAGAGACATCGTCTATCAGCACATAGTCGCTCCAATAGACGTAAAACCCCATATTAACCCTGCTTGCGGGCCCCGTATCAAACTCGCACGTCCATTGCGTCCACGTATCCTCACGAAATCGTTTAACTATGATGTTAGGATCGTCACCTACTTTGACAAAAACATATGCGTCTCCAAACCATTCGCTGCCCTTGTACCAGAGTTCCATCCGATACTTCGTATCCGGCTTTACCGGGATATTGTCCGAATACGCCGAGCCACTATGAACCAAACCCAACACCTTCAGGCTCTGTTTGCCGGAATGGCTGTCGGTGTCCGCGCTCAAGGTTACTCCACTAGACTTCCAACCGACCGGAACCGGAGGATTCCCGTGCTCCATGTCTCCGTTAACGATTAGTTCTGGCCCGAATGTCTCAGCAGCGGTTACCGAATTGCCAGAATAATTCCAAATAACCAGTCCTGACAACAAAACCAACAACATCCTCATGCTTGCCAACTTACCGTTATTAGTTTTCATGCTTCCCTCCATTGAAGGTTGTCAAAAGTGCCGTAAACTGACATTTCCCATTTAGCCTTTCCTCCGCGACCATCGCGCGGCTTCAGCGAGTACTGTGCGAGAGCGAGGCAGGATTTCAACCGGAATTGCCCATATGGTTTTTGCTGCTGTTGAGATTCCCCATCCGACGCAGGAATTCCTCTCCTTCTCAAACATTTATCTGCAGAATGTGAGTTTGGAGCCCTCTTGACGGTCGTATTACCCCCAATTAGGTAACATTGGTGGTTATTGCCGAGACAGTAGACACACTGTTCCCCGCGCTCAGTACGACTACCCATCATCGCTGCCCTTAAATCCGCTGTCACCCTGGAGCAGGTGCCAAGACCCTCGCCAGGGCGTCCCGCTGCTGCTTTGACAAGGCAGATAGGGCCTCAGCCAACCGCTGTACCTCCTCGTCTTCTTCCACTGATCTCTCCTGATATTGTTCACGACCTGGTAGCTGCCCCATGCCATTGTCCACATCCAGCTGAACCAGGTGGCTATAAACCTCCGCTGTGGTCTGTATCCTGGCGTGACGCAGGGCCTTTCTGGTAAGTTCCAGATTCCCCGTGGCCCGCAGCAGGCGAGGGGAGTGTCCCAACTGTTCGAGCTTACTTGGTACGTCGAAGAGGAAATGACTCTCGGGTTTTGGCGGCGCACCCGAGAAGCGGTGGGAGACCTCGTAGAACTGGACAGCCTGGGGCGCCCGCAGATCACGGTGCGAGACTACTTCCAGGTCATCGGGAAGCCGCAACAGCAAGTGTTGGATGACGCGCTGGATCTACACTTCAGAGTGCGTGAGAAATTGGCCGGCCACGCCGACATGTTCGAGCAGCGAATACGTGACCTCAATGATGATCCCCAATAAGTGCCACATGGAACTGTCCCTGGCCAAACCAATCCTTCTCTTGCTCGTGCTCGTCCCAGCTCGCGAAGGCCCGAAGCGGGCCGCTGACTCTCTCTCCGCCCGAAAGGCTCCTCAGGTAAGGTGGCGAGTCAAGACGAATGACGGGCCGATAAGCGATCTCTCTGTTGCGCTTACGGGGGCCCGGCAGCCACCTCGTCCACCGCACTTCAGCTTGGGCTACTGGGTGACGGATACGCTGACGCTCTCGGGCTCGGACAGCGGGCTTCGCGGGGGTGCTTTCACTGGAACTAGGTCCCCTACTCGACCAGCAGCAAGTGGCAGGGGATACTGTGGCCTTTGTGCGGCAGGCGCTTGAGTAGTCGAAGTTGTGAGATGCTTCATTGACGCTGCCGCCCGCTCTGGGTAGTTGCGGTTCGTTCCTATCTGTCTTCGTCCAGGCGGAAGCGCGTGTAGAGAGTCATTCCCGCAATCTGCTCGGGCTCGGGTGGTGCGGTAGCCATACTGACCAAATAACCAACTGCAAGTGTGGGAACCAGGCCCACAAAGGCGTACAACCACGGTGTGTAATCCAATACCAGAGCCCAGATACCCGCGCAGATAGCCCCGATGATGGCGCCAGCAATCACTCCGGTGGCATTGGCTCGCCGGGTGAACAGACCCAGCAGGAAGATGCCCAGCAGCGGTCCAGTCCAGAAGCCCATTAGCATCACGGCAATTTTGTAGATCTGACCCAGTTGCCCAACGAACAAAGCAACGAGTGTGGCCGTCAGGCCCCAGAAAATGGTGGTATAGCGCGAGGCTCGCAAATAGTGAGCTTCGTCAGCGACTTCGGGTTGGCTGCGCGCCAGGGCCCTGCGCAGCAGCGGTCGCGTGACAGAGGAATATACGAGCAGGCCGACTATCACTGCCACGCAGGCGACGGCCAGGGCCACAATAAGCAGGCCTATCGAGCCCTGAGCTGCTATCCACGTGCTGGGCACCATGCCGAGACCTATTGCCACCAGTATGCCAGTAATAACGACCGCCCCCAGGGCAGCGACGAACTTGTCAAAACTTCGCCGGCTGCTCTCGGTGCTTTCAGTCCCGCGCAGCCGACGGTAATAGTCGGTGATACAGGTAGCGCTAAGCGAGTTCATCCCCGAGTCAACACTGGACATTGTGGCAGCGAACAGGGCGGCGATGAATAGTCCAGATATCCCTACCGGCAGGACGGCAGCCACAAAGTAGGGCAGCATCTGATCGGGGTTCTGGGGCAAGTTGGCGAAGTTGTCGCCATAGATGTGAAAGTACACGAATATTGCGGTCCCTGTGAAATATAGCAGTGGAAGCAAGGGGAAATTGACAATGTGGGCAATCCAGATAGCGCGGATGCTCTCTCTGATGCTGCGAGCGCTGAAGTAGCGCTGCAATGTAAGTTGATCAGTCCCGCCATCATTGATCCGGCCGAGTGTAGTGCCGACAAGTATCCATAAGAACGTTAGCTCGACTGAGAACTTCAAGTTAGGATTCAGCACCCAGTCCCAGAACTCCTTACCACTGCTCATCGGGTAGCTGCGCTGGGTCTGCTTGGCGATATCCCATACTCTGTGCCATCCCTGCATATCGCGGAGAACGTAGAAACATATAAGACCCATACCGCCGACAAGCACGAAGAACTGGATGACGTCGCTCCAGATGTCTGCCTCTATTCCTCCCATAGTGGTATATATAGTGGCGACTACGCCAAGAGTTAAGATGATTGCCCAGGTCTCCTGATGTTCCGCGATGCCGGGGATGTCAATCACCGCGCTGAGGGCGACCGAGGGTGCATAGATGACAGTCGCCAGCCAACCGCCACGCAGCAGAATGAAGAGAATGCTGCCTACCATTCGGACGCTCAGGCCGTATCGCCGTTCCAGGTAAGTATAGGCCGTCGTCAGCGTCAAAGCATGGAATACTGGCAGGATGGTGTAAATGATTACCAGCGACATCGGTATGGGCAACAGCCACATTACTGGCAGAAATTGCAGATCATGCTCGTAGGCATATCCCGGGCAGCCCAGCATCGAATTAGCACTCAATAGGGATACCCAAATAGATATGGACAGAGTAAACCAGCCCATTCGCCGACCGGCCACGAAGTAGTCCTCGGAGGTCTTCTGGCGCTTGGAGATCCACCAGCCCAGTACCACCATGCCTATTAGGTAGACACCAATTACCACCCAGTCACCAGCAGTCAGCAAACCTGTTTCCATTTCGTCTCTCCTCTGATTTGGGAAGTGCATCCAGGAATCGGCCCGCTGGCTCCTCTATGAGCGCTCCAGGGCCATTGAACCTGGGATTTCTCACATGCTTTCTTGCTATATTTAGCATTCTCTGTCTCCTGCACTGATTCCTCCCGATGCGCATCATTTAGCCATAAAAACCTGAGATTAGAAGACTTCTGACCAATATTCTGTCCCGAATTGAACAAATATAACAGCTCTTGGGGGAATGGCAGAGACAGTCCTGTCTCCAGAAGCTCCTATAACTCGTAGGTGACAGCAAGAGGTACGGCAATATGGGTGGGACATGGGGGTCAATCTTCACTCACGACTCTCCAGGACGGCCCCGTGCAGCTACCACGTAACGACCTTGGGCGGCACCAGGTCAAATGTTAACCATCCGAATGGCTCCTCATCGTGGACTCATTTCGAACTCAACTGACCGTGCCTTCGCAGCATACGCTGGCTGCCTTCGCGGCGGCACGGGAAATTGCCTCCACGCCGACCACATGGTAGCCCATAGTCATGAATACAAGTCAAGAAAGCATCCGACCCCACAGGCAAATGGGCTCGCCACTGGCCGAGCAGACTAGGCCCGCGAGTGATTGGTAGTTCTGCTTATGCCCAGAGACGACTACGCCTGCTGCCTGGGCGAGATGCCGGTCAGAAGCCCTTGTGTCACTCATCCTCACAAACGTGCACTTGGCACAGCGAGGACTTCACGTCTCGATGAAGAAAGAGGATAACAAGCAATAATCTCTATGACGAACCGCGGCGCAGAGCCGAGAGGTGAGAGTATGCCAGTACTAACCGCTGGTCAGTTGAAAAAGTTGACTTGGGCTGTCTTCAAAAAGTTAGGGGCGCCCGTCGAAGTCGCCGAGATCATGAGCAATTACACGGTAGACAGCCACCTTTATGGCCACGACACGCACGGTCTGATATCTATCCCCAGATACGCCAATGACGTCAGGGTCGGGAGAATCGACCCGCATGCGCGGGTCGAGGTGTTAAGAAGAGGCCCGGCCACTGCTCTCCTCGATGGTAAACGAGGCTTCGGGTACGTGACGGCCACGAAGGCGATGGAAATAGCGATTGAGATAGCAAAACAGGAGGGGGTATCCACCGTAGGCGTGACTAACTGTAACCATATTGGGATGCTCTGGGGATATGTCAAGACGGCTGTGGACCAAGGTCTAATTGGCATTGTCCTGTGCAATTCCGGACCTGAAGGAGGTGGGGGCCTGACGGCGCCTTACGGAGGCACGCGCAGCTTCTTAGGTGCGAACCCTGTGGCGTGGGGCCTGCCCGCAGGTGAAATGACACCTCTTATCATGGATATGTCTACCTCGATCGTAGCCGCCGGCAAAGTGAGCCTGGCCAGAGACAAGGGCGAAAGGCTCCCCGAAGGATGGATTCTGGACACAGATGGTCGCCCAACGACGGATCCGGACGATCTGTTGGAAAGAGGGGGAGCTTTGCTACCCTTTGGTGGACACAAAGGTTACAGTCTGGGCCTGCTCGTCGAGATGCTCGGCGGCATTCTGACCGGATACGGCTGCGCTTATTCGTCGGACTTTGCCGGGGGTAACGGCACCTTGATGATGGTAATCCAGATCGATAGATTTGTTCCTCTCGAGCAGTTCCGACGACAGGCCGATGACCTACTTCGGGAGATCAAGAAAGTGCCGCCTGGTCCGCAGGCCAGCGAAATACTGTATCCAGGCGAGCTCGAGTTCAGGGCCAGAAAGATCAGGGAGCGAGAAGGCATTGACATTCCGGTGCGGACCTGGAACCGCGTGACCGAGTTGGTTTCGGAGCTCGGTCTGGGCCTCGAAGAACTACTGGCGTGACGGCGAGAAATGTACGTTGAGCGCGTAAGGTCCCAAAACTAATCTGCGCACTTTGGAGGGCCGGAATGGCGCGGTTGCTGGGCTTTCGGTGGCAGCCTTGACTTCTCCTGCCACAAAAGTCATCATTCCCGTATGTTCTGCTACTCACCTTTGGTGTAGTGCCGACTGTAATGTGATACTCTGGAGCTCCGTGGCCTTGGGCCGCAGGCTCAGCGCCGGGTGAGCATAAGCTAAGACGGCGCAGGATCGGTGGTTTTGCGTATGCCCAGGCAGGACTGTGTCTGCCAACTGCCTCGACGCCGTCAGAGTTGACTGATTGGCGGCCACAAGCCCCTGGAAAGGCTGCAGAGCGCTGGTTCTTCCGGATCCACTGTCAGCATGAGAAGGGATTCAGGGCCGCTTCGAAGAATATACCAACGAGGATAATCCAAATGGGGAATCGCGGGCTGATTCAGATGAGCGACGTGCACAAGGCATACCGCATGGGCCGCACCCGCATCCATGCTCTGGCCGGGGTTGACCTCGAGCTGGAGTCAGGCGAGATGGTCGCCATCATGGGCCCCTCCGGCGCCGGGAAGTCGACCATGCTGAACATCGTCGGATGCCTGGACAGGCCGACGAGCGGTGAGTACTGGCTGGAGAACGAGGCGGTCGCCCGGATGGGGAATGACCAGCTAGCGCGCATCCGCGGCCGCAAGATCGGCTTCGTGTTCCAGACCTTCAGCCTGCTGCCCCGGACGAATGCCCTGCACAACGCGATGCTTCCGCTGCTGTACACGGGGACACGAGGTCGGCGCAAGCTAGCGGAGAAGGCGCTCGAGCGGGTGGGCATGGCCGACCGAATGGACCACAAGCCGAACGAGCTCTCCGCAGGCGAACAGCAGCGCGTCGCGGTCGCGCGGGCCTTGGTCACGGAGCCGGCTATTCTGCTGGCGGATGAACCGACCGGCAACCTCGACTCCAAGACCGGTGCGGAGATCATGCGCCTCTTCTGGGATCTCAACCAAGAGGGTGTCACTGTCGTGCTGGTCACCCACGATGACGAGATAGGGGAGTGCGCCAGACGAATTGTGAGAATGAGGGACGGGCGCATCGTCGATGACGGGCCCGCCCCTCATATCTATCCGATGGCCGATCAAGTAGCTGAGCCCGACGGAGGCTCCGAGGTGGCCGGTGAGACAGCCGACTCAGGGAGCGCTTCGCCGAGATCAAATGCGAGTTCAACAGGAGAGAAATCCTCCTGCTCATAGTTCCGCGAGCGCACGTCAAAATAGATCAGGGTTTGCAGCGAGTACATGAAGGGCACGACCAGCACGAGAACCAGGGCGCTTGGAATGGCCGCGACAATAACACCAGGGGAGTCACCGAAACTGGCCTGCAGTGGCTCGAGTGCCGGGCCATTCATAACCCAGTTGAGCACGCCCATAGGAACCGCTATACACACGACGCCGATGAGAATCGCCAGGAACGTTCGGCCGAAGTTCCCCGAGATCAACCCGAAGCTCCGGCCGACGGTGCCAAATGCGCCCAGGTCCTCAATAGCGGAGACGGAAGGCATGGGACACAGGTACGTTCCCAGGATGACCAACGCAATTAACAACATGCCGCCAGCGACCACCTGGATCACCAGTGACGAGCCGGCGGCCTGCTGTCCCAGCGACGCACTCAGCACCGCGCTGACTGCTATCAGGGGTATCAGGAGAACCAGGAACGCAGCGCCGTACATCAGCATCTGGACGATGCTGCCGGCGAGAACCTTGAAGAACGAGCGCAGGGACGCATCCCAGGCTCCCATGGCGCCGATGTCCTTGCCGATCGCCCTCTCGGCGAAGAGCCGCGCGACGCTGGCGACGGCGAAGTACGCGAGCACGAACGCGATGACGGCACTAACGATCTGGAACGCGGCGAAAATCAGGAACGGCTTGACATCGAACTGCCCGGGAGCCATCTGCCCCGACTGCATCTGTTTCTGCACTTCGGTAATGCCGAGCTCCGTCATGACGTACGCCCCGACAAGCTGGAGCAGCGCCATTGGGAGCAAGATCAGGGCGACAGTGACGAAACCCGACGCCGAATGCGACGTGGCTTCTCGTAACGCGGACGACAGCAGTTGCGACAGACTTCTCGGTTCGAAATACGACGAACGGATAGTACTCATCTCGGCGCTCCTTCCACACGTTGATGCTAATGCCGCTTCAAGGAACTTGCCCTCAGATCGTTTCGGAGCTGGTACGGCTGATAGGTTCTACCTGGGACCCCCTACTTCCTTCAACGAACGTCATTCCCCCGCAAAAGGTGGGCTGGTATGTCACGCAGGCTGAAGATCGGATGCGCCATCTTTGTCGTCCTTATGATCGCTGGGGTCGTGATCCCCCTGAAGTTCTTGCGATCGAAGCCGATTGAGGTTGACGTAGAGCCCGTAGAACGCGCTGACGTTCAGGAGACCGTCAGTGCCGTCCCGGTTGCGGGGCAGCCGGCGGGGATGGTGAAGCCTGACGAGGTGAAGGTTATTCCGAAGGTCGGCGGTGAGCTGATCTCGCTCCTGGTTGAAGAGGGAGACCGGGTCGCTCGCGGGCAGGTGATCGCGTACCTTGATCCCCGCCCCCTTGATCTTCAGCTCGCCCAGGCGCGCGAAACGGCCGAATCCGCTCGCGCCCGCGTGGCCCAGGCCCGGGCGGATCTGGCGGTTGCACCCACTCGGTCGGAGACGGCAGTGGCGGAGGCGGCGGCGGGGCTCGACCAGGCCCTTGCGAGCTACGACACGGCGCTCCGCGGGGCGCGCGAGCAGGAGATCGCAGCGGCAGAGGCGGCGCTCAAGCAGGCGAAGGCGCAGGCAGAATCCTCGAAGGCGAGCCTCGACCTCATGCTTGCCGGGCCCCGTGAGGAAGATGTGGCCCAAGCACAGGCGGCTCTGACCGAGGCCCAAGCTCACGTGGAATTGCGCGAGGCCGAGCTTGATTCCCAGCGGGGGCTGGCCCAAAGGGGATACATCCCGCGGAATGCCCTCAAGGCTGCTGAGACAGCTTACCAGACAGCCATAGCTACACGGGCTGCGGCCAAAGAGCGTCTGGCCGTGACTGAAGAGCCTCACCGGCCCCAAGAGATCGAGCAGGCTCAAGCCTCGTACCGGGCGGCTCTGGCAGCGGTCGAGGGTGCCGAGCACAACTTGGAGTTGACCCGGAACCGCACCACCCCCGAGGAGTTGCAGGCTGCCGAGGCCACCGTGAAGCAAGCCCAGGCGGGCCTCCGCCGCGCTGAGGCGGAGCGGGTCTCTGTCCGGGAGCAGGAGCTTCAGGTGGCCATGCTGGAGGCGGACCGGCGCCGGTCTGAGGCAGCCCTCGAGCAGGCCGCCGACCAGGCAGGATACACGGTCATCCGCGCACCGATTGACGGAGTCGTGACTCGCATCAACGTTGAAGAGGGCGAGTATGTGCAGGGCGGAGGCATCGCTCTGCCATCAGCCGAGATCGCCATGCTCGTGATCACCAGCGATTACGTCTGGATCGAATGCAACATCGATGAGTCCGACGTTGGTGAAGTGGCTGAGGCTCAAGAGGTGGACATCTTCCTGACCCATGCAGAGGAGCTCAAGGGCGTGGTGCATCACGTCTCCCCGTCGGTTCGGCTCGTCCAGGGAGATGTGCGGACCTTCGCGGTCCAGATCGCCGTTGACGAGGGGGCCCGGAGGCTCCGGAGCGGCATGTCCGTGGACGTGGATATCATCGTCGAATCGACCGAAGACGCGGTGTCCGTTCCCTCCTTTGCGATCTTCGATGACAAGGAAGGCAATGAATACGTCTATGTAGTCGAGGAGGGCAAGGCCAGGAAGCGGAAGATCACCAAGGGAGCCGAGGGGATTGGGCGGACGGAGATCACCGATGGGGTCAAAGAGGGGGAGCAGGTGATCACCTCCCTTGAAGCCAAGGGCCTGCGCGACGGGCAGAAAGTGAAGATCCGCGACAACGAGACGGATGAGAAGGAGAAGAAGCAATAGAAAGATGAGGGGAGCGGCGAGAGTGAGAAGGGCGAGGAAGAAGCCGCAGCCCGGCCCGGCCCGGGCGGCGCTGAGTGCCTGGCCGCGCAGCGAGAGGAGCTGGCATGAACGTTCTTGAGAGCTTTCGCGTTGCGATCGGCGCGATTCTGACGAACAAAGGCCGGGCGTTCCTCACGATGCTTGGCGTGACCGTGGGTGTGGCGGCGGTGATTCTGCTCGTGTCCGTCGGCGAAGGAGCCCGGGGCGACATTGGCGAGGAGCTCAGGGGGCTGGGCAGCAACCTCGTCATCCTCATCCCCGGCCGCGACGAGACGCGCGGTGACACAAGGCAACGCAAGG
>JALGUR010000097.1 GCA_029820565.1 Candidatus Zipacnadia bacterium | reverse complement strand
TATCGCTGAAGTAAGAGTGGTCTTACCGTGATCCACGTGCCCGATGGTCCCAATATTTAGATGGGGCTTGGTCCGCTCAAATTTCTCCTTCGCCATGCTTGACTACCTCCTGATGGTAATAGGGCCTAATCAGCCTGTCGCAGGCACTCATTAGCCTGCTGGAAGTTTACGGTGGAGCCCACGACCGGGGTCGAACCGGTGACCTTGTCCTTACCAAGGACACGCTCTGCCTACTGAGCTACGTGGGCCCGGGTATGGTGGAGGGGGAAGGATTTGAACCTCCGAAGGCATTCGCCGGCAGATTTACAGTCTGCTCCCTTTGGCCACTCGGGCACCCCTCCGCGTAGTTACTACCAGGCTATAGATTGTAAAGAGCGCCCTGGGTAGGCTTGGGCGCCCTAAACCATATACTATTATACACATTATTGGATTATAAGTCAAATGCCATGGAGCCGACGGTCCGATTCGAACGGACGACCTGGTCATTACAAGTGACCTGCTCTACCTCTGAGCTACGTCGGCCACTGGCTCTGTGCCCCCAAGCACGCATTTGAGTATAAGCAATATATCGGGGAAAGTCAAGCAATAGGCGAACTGGCAAATACTGGAAGGGCCGTAGCTGTTAGGCAATAGTGTCTTTAAGTAGCCGTGAAGGCTGCCGGCAGTTGCTCCAGTAAGTCCGAGGCCACCAGGCCCCGCTCACCACTGTGCTCGGCAGCCCAATCGCTGGCTAATCCATGGTAGTAGGTTCCGCTAACTGCGGCGGCTAAGGGACTGGCGCCGCCGGCCAACAAAGCGCTGATGACACCGGTGAGCACGTCCCCTACCCCGCCGGAGGCCATGCCCGAATTGCCGGTGGAGTTTATCCACGCTTCGCCGTCAGGGGTGGCAATTACTGTGCCGGCGCCCTTCAATACAACTATGCAGTGCAAGTCATCAGCGGCCTGCCGGGCAGCGCCAACTCTGTCCTGCTGGATCGCCGAAATCGGTTTATGTGTGAGGCGTGATAGTTCGCCGGGATGAGGAGTAATGATGGTTGGTCCCGAGCGCTGTGTGAGTATCTGGGGGTCAGCGGCACAGGCGTTGAGGCCGTCGGCATCAATAACCAAAGGCTGAGGCAACTGGGCAATCAGGGCGCGAGCTAACTGGGCGGTTGCCGGCACTTGGGATATTCCGGGGCCTAATGCTACAGCGGCGCAGCCGTCCGCGAATTGCTGGATTTCCTCTTCGGCCGGCGGGGCGAGACTATGCTGGTCAGTCTCGGGCAGCGGCAGCGTCATAACCTCGGTACATTTGGCTTCTATAATATCATTGAGGCTGGCGGGGATTGCCAGGGTCACCAATCCCGCTCCAGAGCGGGCCGCCCCCAAGCCGGCCAGGGCTGCTGCGCCGGTCATCCCCACTGAGCCGGCCACAATCAGCAGCCGCCCGGCATCACCCTTGTGCATATCAGCCCAGCGGGCCGGCAGCATCGCGCTGGCTTCAGCAGCGGTAGCGAGATTCGTAGGTATTTGCTGCGCCGCCACTAAATCGGCGGGCAAGGATATATCAACAATCTCTATCTCCCCGCAGTAACGGCATCCCGGGTAGCAATAGTGCCCAACCTTGGCCAGGCCAAAGGTGAGAGTCCGCTGTGCCTCGACGGCTTCACCCAAGATAGCGCCGGTATCAGCGCTCACTCCCGAGGGAATGTCTACGGCAATCACAGGCAAGTTCGCCTTATTAACCGCCTCAATACCCGTCCGGGCTGCGCCGCGCACCTCACCACTAATGCCCGTACCTAAAATAGCGTCAATGACCAGATCGGCAGCCACCAGACAGTCATCAAGGCCCTGGGCCTCGGGCATCTCCCTAATAGTCAGGCCCATCTGCCGGGCGATGTTATAGTTAGCGGCCGCCTCGCCGCTGAGTTTATCAGCCTCGGTCAGCAGGCATATCTCCACGGACAAGCCCTTGTTATGGAGGTGCCGCGCCGCCACGAAGCCGTCGCCACCGTTATTACCTCTCCCGCAGAGTACAAGGATGTGGCCGTCTGAGGCCATTGCCGCAGCCGTCTGCGCGGCTGCCTCGGCCACTGCCCGCCCGGCGTTCTCCATCAGTACCACACCGGGAATGCCATAGCCTTCAATGGTCGCCCTATCTAAAGTCCGCATCTGCTCACTGGTTGCCAATTTCACAATGACTTACCCCCTGCTCCTAATGGAGGAGAATGAAGTCCCGTCGGCTAATATAATACAATAATTCGGTTGATGAGCCCAAATTCCTTGTTGGTACAGTTCAATTGGCAACTCGTTGCTGCAAACGACTATGACTGAAAAACTGGCCCAAGGTAAGTTGAGTAGTAGTGGACTTCACACGCGGTGGGCGGCAGCGTTGATCGTGGCTGAACGAAATGCCTTAGCTGAAGCCGATGTCCCGGCAAGTGCGCGCGGCGGGAAGCTGGGACTTCCCGGTGCCGGGGTATAGCAGAGGGAGAATCAGGAGTTGCGGCGGGAGGTGTGTTTTAGCTCGCCCGGCGAGGCCCATCGCCTGGCAGGGAAGTCAGCGCGGCCACACTACATCACCACCTGATACGGGCAGGCGGCGCCAGGAAGAATCTTCACGCTGAGCCCAGGTGAACTGACGTGACCGAGGGCCAACACAGCCAAGAAGAGTGAGATTATGTCGGGTGCGCAAGGCCAGCAAAAACTGAGTTACTGGTGGCTGGCAGTGGTCTTAGTCATTGGGCTGGGCTCGTGTTTGCTCCAGTTGCAGGCTGAGGGCTATCATATCCGTCATCCCGATGCCCTTTTCTATGCGACTATGGCCAGGAACATGGTCAATAGCGGTCAG
The DNA here is from genome assembly GCA_029820565.1 of Candidatus Zipacnadia bacterium. Classification (GTDB taxonomy): domain Bacteria; phylum Armatimonadota; class Zipacnadia; order Zipacnadales; family Zipacnadaceae; genus JALGTV01. Next base: position 10,254 of record JALGUR010000097.1, on the reverse strand, counting down.
TGCGCTACTGATATACTGCTTCCTAATCAACTCATAGGGGCCGAGTCTATTGATATTAGTGGCCTCTGGCCGGCGCAACTCCAGCGCATTGGCTATCCGCTCATTGTGGCCGCGGCCTTCCGTATCTTAGGCCCGACTGACCTGGCCTGCCATCTGGTCTCAACGGTGTTCTTTCTGGGCATTGTTGCCGTAGTATTCATCTTCGCTCACCGACTGGCCGGCTTGCCCGCCGCTCTGGCGGCCCCTGGCCTGCTTATCACTCATTCCACATTATCCCACGAAGGCATTGTCGGCGACTTGGAGATGGCCTACGCTTTTCTGGCTTTGCTATCTCTGTATTGGGCCTGGCAAAGTCGCAGTCCAGTGCAAATAGCTGGTGCAGGGCTGGCAATCGGCCTCGCCTATATGATTCGCCCTACCGCGCTGGCTTTCTTAGTAGCAGGAGGGCTGGTTCTGTGGCCAGAAGAGGGTAAGCCCCGCTGGCGGTGGCTGGCATTATTGTTAGCGGTATTCTTGGTGCTATCTGTAGTCGGCTATGTTGTTGAGTCGGCCCTTACGCCCCCGCCGCTGGCTCCCGGCACTCTCCACAGCAATAAATGGGCCCAACTGCTGCTGTATAGCACTGAGGCGTATCCGGGCCATCAGGCAATTCGGGGAAATAGACTGGTCACTATCGAGGAGATATTCAAACACAAACGAGCTATTGCTGAAAAGGTAGTCCGCGCTCTTCGGCAAGCGTACCAGGACGTGGGCACATGGATCTTCATCTACATTATTGTATTTGCCGTAGTTGGCGCCTTCAACGGCCGTCAGGACCGCCGGCGTCGCTCTGACCAACTGGCCATTACTCTCCTGGTGCTTTTCTTGCTTATTATTGCGGTGCCTGTCCTTTGTTATCCGGCGGGATTTCACCGTTATACCGTGGCGGCTACGGTCAGTCTGGTGCCTATGGCGGGGGTCGGATTAGTCATATTGCTCCAGCGCATCCGAGAGCGGTGGGGCAAAGCACAGACGTGGCTGATCGCTGCCTTTTTGGTAGGGTGTGTATTGTATCCTCGGACAGTGGACGTTGCCGAGCAGTTTGTGATTCCCAATGTTCCTTTTGAAAGGCTGGTTGGCCAAAAAATCGCCACGGCTACCGCTCCGGGCGAGATAATAATGACTGATGAAGTGGACCGGGGGGTAGCCTGGTATGGCCCGCGGCGGGTAGTTCGCCTGCCGGAGACGGTGGAACAGACTATGGATCTATGTCGCCGGGCTCACCCTGTTGACGCCATTGCAGTAGCCGCTGAACCCAAGTTCTTCCAGCCTCCCGAGAATGTGCCTGCGGACCGGTGGTTCCCTGGCTTCCGCTTGGCCGAGACATTTGCAGTCAGCGACGGGGTAAGGGAGCACCAATTCTATCTTTATAAGACAACAGGAGACGGCTATTGATGAAACTGACTATCCTGGGCAGTGCGGCAGCGGAAGGGATTCCGGCACTGTTCTGTGACTGTGAAGTGTGTCGGCGCGCCCGACAGCGCGGTGGGCGGGAGGTTCGTCGGCGCACCGGTTATCTATGGGACGATGATATTCTGATTGACTTAGGCCCGGACCTGTTCTTTGCTCAGATTAGTTTTGAATTAGACTATGCCCGGCTGCGCCACCTGCTAATCACCCACAGCCATCCCGACCATTTCCACCCGCAATCGCTACGCTTTCGGCGCGTGGGCTTTTCCGTTTTGCCGGAAGCCTGTTGGCTCACCGTGCATTGCAATGCCCAGGTAGAAGAGCAGTTTCGGCAAACTTGCCCCGGGGAGCCGTCGGAGTATTTTCTTAATTTTGAGCGTGCTGTGGTAGGTCAGGAGATTGAATTGGATAGCGGCCGCAGTGCAGTGCCTGTGGCGGCGGCTCATGACGAACGCGAGGAGTGTCTGAATTACATACTGAAGGCCGATCAGAAGACTATTCTTATCGGAAATGACACCGGCTGGTGGGAAGAGGCGACCTGGGAACTGCTGGCCGAGCACCGGTTTGATGTGGCTATCATTGATTGTACTTACGGACGAAGGGATGACCGTAGGAGCCACCTGGGAATGCCCGGGCTCATAGCAGCCCGCGATCGGCTGCAGAAACTCGGAGCGCTGAATGAGGATAGTCTCGTTATCGCTAACCACTTCACCCATAATGGTCAGATAAACCACGCCGAATTGGTGGAAGTGCTGGGGCCCGAAGGGATTGAGGTTGGCTATGACGGGATGCAGATAGAGATGTAAATGACAGGAGGAGATTGGTATGTATAAGGTTGATGCGCAACAGGCCCATGCTGATTCAGTAACCACCGAAGGAGCCGCCAACGTCCAGATTCAGTGGCTTATTGACGAAAGTCGCGGCGCGCCTAACTTTGCCCTGCGCCGCTTCATCGTCCAGCCGGGCGGCCACACCCCCCGCCATCAGCACCCCTGGGAGCACGAAGTCTATGTGCTCCGTGGCCGGGGCCTGGTAGTTACTGATGAAGGGGAGGTTGAGATCGGTCCGGACCAGGCTATCTTCATTCCTCCCGACCAGATTCATCAATTCCTCAGTTACGAGGATGAGACGCTGGAGATGCTGTGTATCGTACCCAATGGACCGGCTACCGAAGGGCATGGATAACGGCAAGGGGACAGTGGTCAGGGCACAGGAAACAGGGAACAGCAGACAGCGGCAGAAAACGACAGTAGAACGGCACAAAACAGCATAGGTGGGAACCCCTTTCTGTAGAAAGTGGCTTCCTCCTAAAACCCCCTCCGCAAAGACTCTTATAAGTAGCATCAGTGCGGGCCGATGCTAGGTGAGCAAGGAGAGAGTAAAACGAACTATCAGATAATAGATTCTCATACCCATGTATTTCCGGATAAGGTAGTGGACCGGGCTATGGCGGCGCTAAGTGCTCAGTATCAGGCCGCTCCGCTAACCCGCCCCACGGTGGCCGGTCTACTGCAACATCTGGACGCTACGGGAGTGGACGGTGCGGTCATCTGCCCGGTGGCTACCAGACCTGATCAGGTTCACTCCATCAATCGGTGGATAGCCGGCCTCACTGAGGAGCGGCTGATTGGCTTCGGAGCCTTGCACCCGGCCGGGGCCGACCTGGACGACGAAATTCAATTTCTCATTGACCACGGCATCCCCGGAGTAAAACTTCAACCCCATTTTCAGGAGTTTGACTTGCTATCCTCAACAACCCTGCGCATGTTTGAGAAGATTGCCGGCCGTCTAATCGTCCTGCTGCACGCGGGTCAAGAGATCAAGCCTATTGATAACGTGCAGCCTACCCCCCAACGGCTGCGGCGGCTGCACGAGAGTTTCCCGGATATGCAACTGATTGTCGCTCATCTGGGGGGCTACCAAATGTGGGATGAAGCAGAAGAGTACTTGGTGGGCCAGGACCTGTACTTTGACATCTCCTATGTATTCGGGTATGCCGCCGATGAGCAAATCGCCCGCATCATACGCAACCACGGTGCACAGCGCATGCTGTTTGCCTCGGATTTCCCCTGGCAGTCGCCGGCGGAGGTGTTAGCAGGCCTGGACCGACTCCGGCTGGGGCCCGCCGAACGACAGATGATTCTCGCCCAGAACGCTATTCGTCTGCTGCAACTGTAGATTGGGATTGTCAAACAGCCAGGCCCGGGCAATGTTAAGGGCTTCGTCCTCATTGAAATAGCCGTCGGTCACGCGGCCGGCTAACACTTTTGCGATGTCCTCGCGGGCCATCTGCAGGTGCCCATAGACCTTCTCCACCGGTTTGCCGTAATCTCCACCAAACCCGAGTATCTTGTTGTACGGAATTAGGTCCAGCCATTCATCCAGAGCGGCGATGGCCAATCTCTGACTGATGATGTGAACCCAGCACAGATTGAGCCAGACGTTGGGGTAACTTTTGGCAATAATCCCGATTTCGCGAATCCAGGGGATCCCGGCGTGATACAGGTCAAACCTGGTTTGCCGGTGGGTCAAGATGGTGGGGATCAGACGGCGAGGATGCTCCACAGTGAAGTCCTGCCAGTTGGTCCAGAGAATACCGGTGTGCACGGATACGGGCAACTCTAATTCACCACAGGCGGCGATGGTCTCGTGAATAATGAAGGTCCACAGTGCATCGCCAGGTACTATCTGCTGGTGCTCGCCGGACGAAAACATCAGTCGGGCGAACTGAGTCTCTGCGGCCTCGCGGTTGGCTTTATCAGGGGCAATGCCGGCGTGGATCTTGAAGCCAACTACGCCCTTGTTCTTCAAGTCGGCCAGGTCGCTGCGTATGACTTCACAGTAATTGCTGAGAGTGGTGACCGGCATGCCCACTTTTGCCGCCCGCCGCGCGACCTGGGCTGAGTCCGCGATCTCAGCCCACTGGGTCAGGGGCAACACGGGCACTAACAGGTCGCGATTGGCCTGCGGTATGCGGCCTATCTGAGTCAAGCACTTGGTAATGCCGCAGGCCTGGCGCAGAACCCGGTCGTAAAGGCCCTCGGTATTGGCTGCTTGTATGCGCTCAGAGATCTGAGCATAGTTATTGGCAGTGATATCATCGGCGTCATAGAATCGTTGGACTGCAATCAGCGCCGCGCGGCAATAGGAAGTATGGCGGGCCAACTTCCACCACGGCTCAAAGATGGCCCACCGCTCATCCAGGGGCACCGCTGCGTCCTGGGTGCGGTCGTAGGCTTCGCGGGACATCCCCGCCGTGATGAGGTCATTGTGCGTGTAATGGGAAAACAGGGTGAAGACGTCAGCCGGCTGGCTGAGGCGCTCGCCCTCCTCGGGCAGATGCTCATGGGCATCAATAGCTGGCAGTTGGCGGATTGCCTCCAGCAAACGATGGTAAAGGGCAGTATCCATCGCAGAAGCCTCCTTCAGTGTGCATTAGTAGTGACGGGCAGCAAGCCCGCCTGGAGTAAGGCTGCGACGCGGACTGCCGCCCTGTGTTGATGCCGGACCTGCAAACTGAGATCAGAGCCTCACTTCCTGCCCCGTCTCTCTTGACTGCACCGCGGCGGCCAGAATGCGGATAATCTCCAACGTAGTGGACGCCGGCACCGGCATCTCGCCGGTGCGCACCATTTGGACGAACTGCACCAGCATGTTGCGGTAATAGCCCGGGCTGTCCTTGATGACCAAATGCGCACTGCCCGTTGTGCCCAGCAGTGTCGCACGGAAAGTAGACTGGATATCTTCGCGCACGATGAGGATCCCAGTGCGTCCATCGCCATAATCAAGCAGAACGTGGTTACGGCCCTCATCGCCCGAGTTGCGCACCGATTTCACCCCCGGTCCCATCACCGTGTGGAGAAACTCGCAGGGGTGAATGCCGTAGAAGATCATTTCGTGAGGCCCCACGGCAATGACAGTCACTATGTCCCCCAGAGCACCACGGTCCAGCGTGGCAAGTTCGGTGCTATAACGCAGTGCCGAGCAGGACATTACCGGTGTGCCACAGCGTTGCGCTATGGCGAGGATGGCCTCGGCCTCCTGCGGGTCTCGCGACAGGGGCTTGTCAATGAAGGTAGGGATTCCGGCTTCCAGGAATAAGGGGGCGCGCTTCTGGTGCTGCTGCGTGACGTCATCACAGATTAGCACGCCATCCACGGCGTCCAGCAGCTCGCGGGGGTTGTCGGTTACCAGCGTGATCCCCTCTACCAGGTCAGCTATTTGCTGGGCGGCGCCCCGGTCATCGTCGCATACGGCTACGACACCGGCCCCCTCCACAGGACAACTCGGGAATCCAGGAAACTGTGCAGCTTCCCAGGCGGCTTCGTCTTTCTTGACGTTGAGAATCCCCGCGAATGAGCGTGCGTGGTAGATGGCAGCGCCACCGACCAGTCCTAATCGGGTGATCATATTACATCTCCTTTGGCTTCAATATTGTCCGTATAGAACATATGGCAGGTCTGCTGGACAACCAACTGCCAGTATTACTGAGTTCTGAGCACGCCCCGGCCCCTATTGCACACCAACTAAGTGCTTAAAGCGGGACAGCAGGTCGTCCGGTGGGTCAAACGGCAAGTCCACCGGCTGGGCTTCCACTGCACTCTGGTAAATTGCCAATATGGTGAGCCATTCGTCCAGGGAAGTCTTCAGATTGGTCGGGCTAACCGCGGCATCGTCAGCCAGCCAATCAAACAGCGCGTTGGTAAGATTGGCCTGACCCTGCCGGTCTTCCTCGCCGTAGTCCTTTGCTCCGCCCGCCACCGTACCGTCCGGCAGTGAACGCTCCCAGGCCTGCATTCGCCAATGCAGGAACCCGTGGGTCCCGTAGACGGCGAGTCGCTTGTGCGCCCAGTTCGGGCCCTCCTCAAATATGGGGGCCCCTTCCCCCGCCTGTAGCGCGCCCCGGGCGCCATTGCGGAAGGTCAGGAGCGCCTCCATAGTGGCAGGGCTGGGGTGCGTGCCATCAATATCGTCATAGCCTGAGACGGCACCAAAGACAGTCTCGGGCTGGGCGTACCCGTTGAAAGCGAAGAGGAGGTCCAATACGTGCACCCCCTGCCCCGACAGCGGCAGCACGGAAGATGCGTCCAGAAACCGGACCTCGCCAATCTCGCCTTCCTGTATACACCGAATGAAGTCCCGAATCATAGGATGGTGCCGAAGCTGGTGGTTGACCACGAACTTGGTGGAGCTCTGCTGGTCAAGCTGGCGTAAGGCCTTGTAGTCGTCGGCGCCCACGCAGATGGGCTTCTCGACAATGACGCCGGCCACCCCGGCCTCCGACAGGCGGGTCATAAGGTCAACCCGCAGATTGGGTCGAGTCACCATATGCACCACATCAGGGGTTTCTTTCGCCAACATCTCGTCCAGGTCGGTGTATCGATGGGGAATCTGGTACTTCTCGGCGAAGGCGTCGAGGCGGTCCGTGTCCAGGTCACAGCAGGCGGCCATCACGCCGCGGGTAATAAGGTCATAGGCGTCCGCATGGCCCTGCGCACGCGGACCGCAACCCAGAAAAGCACAGCGGTAATTCATATCTATCGTCTCCTTTAGCGAGCTAATGTTTTCCATACAGGTTACTGCTGGCTGGTAGAAGTCTCTTCGGGTGATGTATCAGTTTGTTGCGTAAGCACGTACTGTACAATCCTAATAACTGCCGCATCTTGAATGCGCCGCACTTTGCTCACTGAGCAAGTGTAATTATTCATCATTATGGAGAAGGCTATGGTCGGCTCGCCGTCGGTTAGGACATATCCAGACAAGCAACTTACACCGTGCAGCGTGCCGGTTTTGGCATAAACTCGCCCTTCAGCGGCTGTTCCGCGCATTCGGTGGTGGAGCGTTCCATCCACTCCGGCAATCGGCAGAGAATTCAGCAGGACTCTGAGGGCGTCGGGCTGATTAGTCATCTGGACCAGTAGGCCCGCCACAAAGGTGGGCGTTAGCCGATTATCCGCCGACAGCCCGCTACCCTCCGCTACGCATAGCCCATCTACATACAAACCTCGCTGACGCCACAACTCGTCCACAAAAGAATGCTGGTGGTCGTCAGGGTCGCCGAAAGTAGTGGTGAGGCTGGTTAGTAGCCGCTGGGCGCGGTGATTATCGGAGTGCTTGTTTATCGTCTTGACATAACTACTTAAGAGGGTTGATTTGTGTCGGTAGATAAGGAAAGCGTCATGAGGCAGGGGATGGGCTACAGCATGCCCTTCCACAACGATGCCAGCCCGGCGCAAGGCCATCTTCAAGGCCCGGGCACCCGTCAGCCCGTTATCTTTGTCGCTGGCGCGCACCGGCGCTGCTCCCACGATATCGCCACTGATGCGCTTTATGCCGGCGGTCTTTAATTTGTTAGCCAATAGTGTGTATAGATTCCCCGGGGCGTCGGGATCGGCGGTGCCGCCAATTGTCATATCGCCGGCCAGCAGGCCGGTGTCGTCAGGTGGCCCTTGCAGCCACACCAACGTATGAAACGCAAAATCGGCGCCGAGCAGTTCCAAAGCGGTAGCGGTCACCACCAGTTTTACCGTAGAGGCGGGAATAAAGGTATTGCGGCCATTGAGCGAATACAGGACAGTCCCTTCAGGTAGCGAGAGAACTTGCACTCCGACATCGGCGTCGCCAAGAGCGGGATGAGCCATCCATCCGGCCAGGTCTTCGCGCAGAGTGGCCGGATTGTCAGACCAGGCGGGAATACAGGCGGTCAAACACAGGGCAGCGAAGATCACCAGGGCCGTGCGCAGCGTCGTTTTTGTTGGTGTCTGGTTACCTGACTGGGTAATCACTATTTCGGTATACTTTCAGCCACTGGTGGCTACTAATCAAGGGCGGAGCGTAGTTGGGTCACGTGCTGGTGCATGGTGGCAGCAAGCATATCGGCCAGCAGCGCTGACTCGAAGAATCTCATCCCGCGCTGAGTCCATTTGGCGACGTGCCCAGCAGTTCCCCCCGCCAGCCCTACTACCAAGTTCCGGGGCAGAGCGGCCTCCAGCACCCGGTCGATGGCGGCCAGTACATCCGGATGTTCAAACTCCTGCGGTGCGCCCAGAGAGCTTGACAAATCATAAGGGCCAATATTGAGCACATCAATGCCCTGAGTTTGCACTATCTCTTCAATATTCTCAACGGCCTCACGCAGTTCAATCATCACGCAGATTAGGATGTCCTCATTCGCCCGAGCGACATAAGCCGACTCATCGTCCAGGCCGTAGCGCACCGGCCGCTGGGGGCCAACGCCGCGCCGACCTCCCGGCGGATAGTGGGCCGCGTCCACGACTAACTCAACATCCTGGGCTGTCCTGATCTCGGGGACCAGAATGCCCGATGCTCCCCAATCCAGGGCCTTTTTGATCTCGCTGCGGTTGACGCTACTGACGCGCCAAATGGGTGCAATATCTACGGCTTGCGCCGCGAGGACCATTTGCTGCGCATCAGCCGCATCTATTGCGCCGTGCTCAGTATCTATAAGTACGAAGTCATAACCCGCGTAGCCCGCTATCTCCACTGCTTCTACCCACGGTAGTGAGACGCTTACACCAAGAACAACCTTCCCCGCTGCCAGTTCACTCTTCAGATTTCGCATGAAGTAACCTCCAAGATGAGTGTTTGCGTGAAATTTTGCGGTATTTCACCGTTAGCAAGTGACATTCCTTCTCTTGAGGGGAGAAGCAGTTATGGTTGTATGCTCAGGAGGCATTTGACAATTACGAGGAGTTGTGTTACTATTGTGGCAATCGTGTTACCCAACTACCTGGAGAAAGGTAGCCCAATGAATAAGCATGGCTTCACTCTCATTGAGTTGTTAGTAGTGATAGCGATTATTGCTATCCTGGCGGCAATGCTATTTCCCGTATTTGCCCGTGCGCGGGAGAAGGCGCGGCAGATTACCTGTACGAGCAATATGCATCAGTTGGGGCTGGCTTTTGTCCTCTATCGCTCTGACTGGGATGATATCTATCAGCCGGCCTATCAATGGAAGATGCGGCTTGATCCGTATATGGGAGACCCAACTCACCAATTGTTTATGTGTCCCAGCCGCTCTGACCTTCCCTGGTTTTACGGACACGGTTATAATGTGGGCTGTCCCGACTGTGCTGAGCCGGTGGCTGGTTTCCCCGGTCTGAAAGGTGCTGAGGTAGTCGCACCAGCCCACACGATCCTGGCGCCGGAGTGGGACCGGTGCTTGTCGGGGCCGCCCTGTGGGCCGAGTGGTCTGTTTCGCGGTGGTGGCTCCAATGTCCTATTCGCCGATGGCCATGTAAAATGGATGAATCCTGACACCTACCATAGCACTACCGACCATGTTGATGACGCCGGCAACCCAGTGCCCAGCGGCCCCACGGCGGTGGCGGAGCACGTCTGGCGCCAGTACTGGGACCCTACTTATGCCGGCAACCCGTAAGACTGCGGAGAGATGACAAAATGGTAATCCTGGGCCTTAAACTCCTAAGTGCAGCGGCGTCTTTGTTGCTGGCCTGCAACTGCCGCTCAGGCAAAAGCCGTCCCCAGGTCACCGCCGTTGATGAAGACTTGACTCGGGCCGAGACTCTGCGCCGCCTGCGTCAGTTTCACGGCCATATTGGTCCGTACGCGGTGCTGGGCTACCGGCTGGGGCTGTGGATATTGCAGCGACTGAGTTGCGCCAAATACTTCGGGGCGTCAGTGACCGTGCGGGGTTCCGACAGTACGCCCTTCACCTGTATGCTTGATGGCATACAGATGGCCACTGGCTACACCCTGGGCAAAGGCAATCTGAGACTGCAAGCCGGCGGCAGCCAGGGCCTGTTTGATATTGAGGTAGTTACC
>JALGUR010000032.1 GCA_029820565.1 Candidatus Zipacnadia bacterium | reverse complement strand
GCCGATGCCGGTATCAGTGGCGAAATACAGTTCGCCAAATGCCGAAGGGTTCTTGGCCAGGGCGATGCCCGGCGTCCATTCCAGGTAACCGCGACCGCCCTCTTCATCTCGGTCGTTGACCAGTATCGTAAGACCACAGCCCTGGCTACGAGTGGGGTGAAGTTGCAGAAGCTGCGCCCAGGGAATGGCTGCCTCATAGCACGTTACGGCCGTCTGCTCATCGCGACCGGACGGCCAATTCCGAGTCCAGCACCCGGCCATTGGGCAGTCCCGACCCTGAACACCAGCGGTAGACCATCGGGCCATTGGCGGTCTGAGCCAGACCGTACTCGTAGTCATCGGTTGAATAGCCGCCCGCCGCCTTGTCCCAGGCCGTGTCCACGGCAAACTGCACCGAGTCGTACTTGAAAACACTGCCCAGGGCAGCCGGATCTTCCAGGATGACCATATCGTCATCATTGACGGCTACTGCCAGATAAAGACTATCACTATCCCAAGCCACATAGAATGTGGCCGACAGATCGCTGGGGCCCCGCCAGTCGGAGACTCGCACGTGTTCGGGGTCGGCCAACACTATCGGTGGGAGAGCACTATACTCCGCCAGGTTGCCATCAATAGTGGGCGGCGCTGGGAGTTGGGGCGCGTAGTACACTTTGCGGAAGCGGTCTGCCAGATCCCGGACCTCTGTCTTGGCGACGGGCTTAATGTAAACATAATCCACCATCAGCCCGGCACTGCTCCAGTCCGAAAGCCGTGGCCCGTAGGTGCCGTCATAGTACACAGTACAGACGTAGTAATCTTTGTAGGCACCCGAATCAATTGCAACCTGAGTTTGGCGGGAGCCGTGCGGCTTTTTTTCGTTGGTGCGGCGGTCAAACAGCCCCACAGCAACCGTCCCCGGGCCATTGAGGGTCCTGGCTAAGACATGAACCTCCCAGAAGCCAGGTTCCGGCGGCACACTGGTCCACCAGCAGTAGGTACCGTCTCTATCGCGGGTTCGGGCCTTACCGTCTGAGGCGGTGGGGTCCTTGGTGCCACCGAGTTGTCGCAGAGGATACTCGCCCCGGGGCAGTTGAGCGAAGGCACAAGGCATCAGCACTAACAAGGCGACGATACATACGTACCGCATAGCATGACCCCCTCTGGATAGCAATCTTGTACCAAACCGTCAACGTTACTGCGCCACCGCTGGCCAAACCGGTGCCCGATGATGTGAATCCACTTCGGCCGCCACGCGCTGTACGGCATCCGCATGGATGTATCGGGAGGTGATCCGATCCCCGAGAGATCGTTCCAGACGCAGATACGGAACAACTTCGGCCGGCCAGCGCAGGACGGCGACATCTGGATGAACCTCCACCGCTTGGCGTTCCGGGCCACGGCGACCACTGCAGAGCTGACCATATCCGACTGGGCTTCGCCTGTGGACCTCGGGGGATATGTGGGGCAGGAGATGACGTACAACTTCATCGAGGTGTAGCGCTTCGTGGATGGGTGATGGCGTTCCCGGGCGGGGACCCATTCGGATGGTTAACATTTGACCTGGTGCCGCCCAGGATTGTTGCGTCGTAGCTGCACTGTATGGGCCAGCCATGCCAGACGACCGACAGGTGCGGCACAGCCCGTTGGCACCGTTGCCGACCACGCCTCGTGAGCTGCGAGCAGGCATGGCAAGACTGGTTAGCGAATCGCCCGCTGTCCTCGTCAAAGAGCCCATCTGGGCCAGGATATCGCACCCCCTGGGCAGCGCAGATTAGCTTTGGGACCCTACGGGATATTCCAGCAGCGCAGGGAACGCGGAATAGATATCATCCCGCAACTACTACCCGCCACTGCCCTCAGCGCAAGCCCACTGTCGCAACGGCCTCAAAGTGAGGAGTTACGCTTTGAACATGAGCTTGCCGTCACAGCGTCGGCCTTGAAAGACAGGACGCTGAACCTGTCCTCTGCAGAACCAGTTCCTCGACCACTCGGGTGGAGATCACTGCGGCCCGATCGTCCCGCCTGCCTCCAGGATTGCCAATATGGCCTCCACGACACGCTTGCGTTCGGCGTGTGTCTCAGCCAGTGAAGGCGTGACCTCTGCGAATGGACCTACGTCATCCGCCACTTTTCCGCCCTCAACGACCCGCGCCACATTCTCCCTGATCTCGTCCAGCAGGTCCAGCCCCGCCTTGCCGGCCGCGCGCAAGCCGTCATCGCTGGCCGTGGCGGCGGCCAGCGCCAAATGCTGCAGCGTCCGCAGGTAGCGATGGTCGTCTATGCCCTCGCGTATCGCCTCCCACTTCACCGTCGGGATAATTTCATCCTCTTCCTGCCAGACATAAGAGAACGCCAGGTAATGTTGCTGCGGATCAAAAGCGACCTCTGTACGGTCCGGATAGGCCCAGAAGCGGTCCCTGAATTTACCCCAGTTGTACTGCCAGAGCGAGGCGCCTTTGAGTCCCGACTTCCACAGGTATCTTCCGAAGTAGTGGCGCAGGTCGGCTGTGCCGTAAGACCATGAATAGCTGCAGCCGTACGTCCAGACCTCTCGGCCCTCGGCAAGTCCTCTGGCCACCAGGTCGGCAGCCCCGGTGTGTAAGAGTATCCAGACGTCGTAAATAGAGACCACCTGGTTGGTCAGATCCCGGACATGGTCGCGGCCCACCACAGCAGTGGTGAATTGTAGATCCCTCAACCCGTGACTTCGCAACTGCGCATATCTGGCACGGGCCTGCCTGACTCTCTTGGCGGAGCTCTCCGGTTCGTCCACTAGGTAATACAGCACCTGCGGCCAGCCTCGTTCCTTGTAGGTCCTGTCCAGCCTGGCAACCACCGCAGGCTCGTACCAGTTCCCCCGACTCATGCCCGCGGAATACATATCTATCAACGGAATCTTGCGGGCAAAGCCCTCCTCGACAAGAATATCGATAACCTGCGCATAGGACATCCCGCCATGGGCATCCGGGGCCACTACGTAGCGCCCAGCCTCACGGTCATAGCCGACTGGTTCATCGACCACCAGGCGGGGTTCATCGGTCCCGTATCCCACCTGAGCGATGTAGTAGACGGTCGTGGTAGTCATGCCATGCTCCCGCATGTCCCGCGCCACCTTGCGCGCCATTTCGGGCCCCCCGGTCAGGGCGCCGTCGGCGTACATAAAGTAGCCCATATCGTCGACGTCTGCCAGCTTGAAAGGCAGAACCTCCAGCTCCAGGGGCAGCACCATCTGGCCCCGGCCCGAGGCCAGGGCGACCGTTCCGGTGTACCGGCCCGCCTGCTGCCCATACGCCAGCTTCGCCGTCAGCCACAGCCGTCGGCTGCGCCCTGCAGTCAGGTTCAAGCTGTCGAAATGCCGCAGCAGATTCTCCTGGGACTTGAAGCTGTAGGCGATCCACTTCTCCTGCCAGACGGCCTGATACTCGACATAGCGGACATCCACCGTCGTGGCGGGAATCACTACCTCGCCGGGCCCAGAAAGATCGCTGACCGTCACCGTCAGGCCGTCTGCATCCTGCAAGGGATAGAGGGAGAATACCACCGGCACATACTCTCCAGGCGCCCCGAATGCCGACAGGTCAGCGATGACCTCCTCTCGCCGGGGCACGGAACGGTAGGTCATGGGAACCGTGTACGGCCGGCTGTAGACCAAGTATCCCACTTCTGCTTCCCCGGCGGTCGGGGCGGGCGGCGCCCACTCGTCGCCGGGGGTGTTGTCCTTCGTGCTGGTACTGCCGACGATAACGGGACGTCCTTCGGTATCCGACACGGTAAGCTGGTAGCGCGCCTCCACATCCTCCGCGCCGACCTGGTGCGCAAACCGGACCTCGGTCTGTTGCCCTGCTCCCACCCTTACCTGCTGCCGCCAGGTAAAGGCTTGTCCATCGGGCGTGTGCAGAGGACTGTCCGCAGCGCGGCGCGTGAGGGTCAGTTCCATTGCGCCGCTGAAGTCCTGGCCGGTCTTATTGTCCAACTGCACCCGGATGCCACGATCACCGGGCTTTGGCGAGACCAGCCGCAGGCCCCAGTAGTATCGGAACAGGTCCGCGTCCACCACCAGATCCCCGAAGCCTGCCTGGAACCGAGGATTGGATTCTGCCGCGTCCTGAAAAAGCCGCAGATCCGAAGACTCCGTGCCCCAGAAGCTGTCGGTGGCGCTGCCCTCGGCCTCCTGGTCGTGAATCCGCCGCACAGTGAAGGCCCATACCTTTGCCGTTTCCGAATCGAGGTGCATCATGGCAAAGGGGATGGCAGCCTCGATCACGTAGCTGTCTTCGGTGTAGGACACTTCGCTTCGGACGTAGTCGGTAGGTAGATCCAGCCCGAGGTACGCGGGCATGAGCGTGTCGATATTCAGTTCGTCAATGGGCCGCGTCGGCACTCGGGGATTGCCGGGGCTGAAGATATAGCCGGTCATACCATTGGCGTCTAGTTGGTATTCTTCGTAAAACTGAGGTTTCCGAGCGTTCCGCCAGTCCACATAGAGCCGGAGGCCGGACTCCACCTGCTCGGGCGAGTCGGCCATGCGCGCCCCGAAGGTCTCCATATCGTCCACGGCGCACTCCACAGCGGCGTAGAGGTACTCGTCATCGTAGCAGACCCAGCCCCGCGTCTGCTGCGGATGCAGGGTCTCCGGCTCGCCTACCGTGTAGAAATCCGCCAGGGTCGGCGCGCTCTGCCAGCAGGCGTCGTCCAGTACGCCATCCAGAACCGGTGGGGCCACCGCTGTTGCCGTCCTGCGGGTACTGTCCGCGGCGGATCCGGGCGTCGAGCAAAGCACAGCTCCCATCAACGACATTCCCACAACCAGCAGATTCATGTTCTTGAGCGTGTTCATTTCTATCTACCATCCTTACGAGATAGCTGCCTGGGGACGGCAACTTCTGCCAACTGGAAGATTATGCGGCGGGCATAGAAAACTACTTTGGCCCCGATCTTGATGAGTTTAGTCTGGATGCTGCGTAAAGACCAATCCTGGCTGCTGGCGGGCAAAGCCAGCCGACGCAGGAAGTTGCCCAGCCTCGCAGATGGTAAGAACGGACCATATTGCTTCACAGCACCGTTTCTCGGCTTATTGCTCGTTCACCTCCTCAATGCATATGGTCTGATGGTGGCTGCGAGTACAGGCTTCAGTATTGAAGACAGATCAGTTGCCCAAAAGCTCCGTCCATCTTTTTGACAATTCTGCGGCGGGGGGTATACTTCACACCACGACACAAGTCGCAAGGTGAGTAGTTACGTATCGTATTATGTATCTGTATGGACTGTTGTTGACGTCAGTACTCTTCGCCGGCCCCGAGGAGCGCACCTGTCTCAGTACTTGGCTTCCACGAACTTCAGCTCACCGAAATACTCCGGTTTCTGCCAGCCCCCCACAGTAGGGTTCCATGCGGAGTACTCGTAGTTTCCGCGGAAGTTGCGGCACACGTTGAACCGCCAGGTGTCACCCGCCTGTGGCGGACTGCCGGAGATGGAAGCAAAGGGAATGGCGATTCGTACTATCCACCTGCCATCGTCTATCTCCGGAGCGGTTGGGAGAATCTCAGTGTCGATGGAAACCCCGCTTGTCCATGACCTTAGTCTCTCTCCCCGTTGTGATTGAAACTCAGCTCTGTCCCCCCGGGGGTTCACGATCAACTGACGGAACTCTCCCTGTCCTTCAGGGTCAAGGAATATCTCGACCGAATCGCCTGCCCACACCGCCCCCGAGTCAATGAGGAGGCTATTTGTATCGGGGTCCTGGCAGACCACACGCAGGTACAGATAAGTTTCATCATGCATGACCTCAACGTCCGTGCCGACCGAGAGGGGGAAGCTCTCACGCGGGCTGCCAGCCCTGGGCGTATGCAGGATGAAGTTTCCAAGCTGCCCTGCCACACTCCAGTCAATGACCCGCGCCAACCCCGGAGTATCCACGGTCACCCGTGGACAACTCGCGTGCCGCATCCGCCAGGCACTCGGCTCCGCGGCGTACGCTTCCCGGTGCATGCTCGTAGGCGGGGTCCACCGGCTGCGCCCTCTGACTATCCCCTGGTATACACCGTCGTCAAGGAGCTTTACACGCGCCTTTGCCTCCGGAGTATCTGCCAGTTCGTATGCCTGCGCAATGTACCTGCCGAGTTCCTGCAGGTTCTCAGCAGTGCACACCGATCCCCACACTACGTCTTCCCATGGCACGCCTTCGCCATGGTACACACCCAGAATGTCGCGCCATGGGCTGTATCCCTGGGACTGAACCCTGCCGTCTACCTTGTAGTGCGGATCGTTGTACAGTTCCTGGGCCTTGAGCACAAAACCCTTGATCGCCTCCGCTGCCTGGCCGTACCAGAAGCGATAGAACTCGTCATAGAGCTCGTCCTCATCTATGGTGATGTCGTCGGCCAGCTTCAGCGCGACATAGTGGCGGAAGAAATCCTCCATCGGGTCAGGCCAGACGTGGTTGTATGTCCCTGGCACACTGACCACCATCCCGCCGTCTGCATTGTCAAAGTACCCCTTGATGCCCAGCTTATGAAAGAGCCTCATCCACTCAGCCCACTTGTGGTAGCTCAGGTCGGGAAATCTCCCGCCGCTACGATACTGGGGGTAGACGGTATATATCCAGACATATACGCCGCCTCCGGCAACTCGCGACCATTCACGCAGGTGCTCCTCGTTAAACTGCGCAAATGCCGGGCTGAACGCAGTCTGGGTAGGCTGCAGGCAGAACATCACAGCCAGATTGTCACGTCTCTTCATGTCTTCGGGGACTACCAGATAGTCGGTGTAGGCCAGCGCGCAGATATACTTCCCCGGATGGCTCTCCGCTACGGCGTCGGCCACTTCACCGATGAAGTCCCACACATACCGGCTGGCGCTGCGGGCTATCACCGCCTTGCCGCCCATGGACCGGATGTCAAAATCATACGGCGGGTCCATCTTCGACTGGCACTCCTGGCACAAGCACCACTCTTTGCCGTCAGTCGGGACTATCGGGAAGTAGTCACCTAAGGCACCCGTTGATACCGGCTGCTTGCCGTCGAAATAGTCCCTCGCATCCTGTATCATCCGCTCTTTGACCTCCGGATTGCTCAGACACAGTTCCAGGCCCAGCCCCTTGTTAACTCTGCCCTTCGCGAACCAGTCCGGATGACCTTCCTTGAACGCGGCTTCCCAACTGGAATAGGAGTGGTTTGCGTGGAACCGGTCGCCCCAGGCCTTGTTCCGCAGCGCCCAGAGCACAGTGTCTCTGCCCGGAAGAACCTCTTCTACTGGCATAACGCGAAGGTCAGGGCGTCCGGCAGGGCTGTCCAACTTTGTCCGGTCTCCTGTATACAGCGCTCTGGGCGTTGTGTCAGTGTAGTTCGTACCTTCTCTATATACCATCCAGGGCTTTCTTTTCAGGTTCAGATTCCGAACCACGAGAGATTCCCTTTCCGGCACGTACGTGCCCCTGGGGCCCGGGAGGTACCACCGCACCCCGCAATACCGCTCCAGGAAATCGTAGACCGCATAGCAGCTACCCACCGCGTCGAAACGGGTCCAGCCGGGATACAGCGGAAAACCGGGGTTTGGACCAGGACTGCCGATATACTCTTCCGGCGTCAAAGGATCGTCGTATCGAACCTCTCCGAACACCTGCCGGTCATGACCCATCAAGATCAGCGTGTCGGGACGGGTCTGGATCAGGTATTCCTGACGCTTGAAATCATCGTTTCTAAGCCCCAATTCCCGCGTTCGCTTGCTTTCGCCAACCAGGATTACCGGTCCTTCCACTCTCTCCGCATCCGTCTTGCGCGGCAACTGCCGGCCTGTCGCCTGTTTGAGGTGATGCCGAAACTCCAGCGCCGCCAACTCCACTGTGGCGGGGGCGTCAGCCGCTGTGACTATAGTCGCAGCCGGACGCCCATCCCGATAGAGGACTACATCCCCCTCCACACAGCCGACTGCCAACAGCGACAATAATCCTGCCAGTAACGCCCACACGTGCGCCTGGTAAAGCCATGTACCGTTCATTGTACCTGCACCTTCCTCTTGATGGGTATTTCCCATGTACTGTACCGGTGATAGCATATTCTGCTGACTATGTTAAGTCCCTTCGTACAGGGGAAAATTTTCTGGAAAATGAGCGTTCGGGCACCGTTGCCAGACCAGATTGCGGCCAATGATAACACTAAAGCGGTTGTTTACCACCTTCAACGCGTAGTGGGACACAGTGAGCTTGCAGATGACCCAGTTTAGCCGCGCTCAAGTTCCGAGCGTAGCATCCAGGTTAAGTTGACCAAGATCGGAGCCAAGGTAGTTCACCACGCCCAACAAGTAATCTTCGAGATGGCGGAGGTGGCAGTATCCGAGCAGCTCTTCCAGGAGATTCTGGGACGGATCGGGGCTTTAGCGCCTGGTGTCGGGTGACTGTGATATAAAGTGGCGCAGGATCGGTAGTTTTGCTTGTGCCCAGGCGGCACTGTGTTTGCTATCGCCCGAGAGCCGTCCTACTTGTTCAATTCGAGGCAGAATCTTCTTCAGAACCCTTCCAATCTCGGGTCTCTCTAGCTAAATGATCCGCACCAGGAGGAACTAGTGTAGGAAGCAGAGAATGCTGACTAGAGTAACAAAGCATATGGGCAATCTCAGCTAACTATCCTCATCGGCTTCACGGTTGCATTGTGGATACTCAGCATCCGGCTACATCAGCGCAATATGAGCCGACGACTGGCACTGTAGATAATCTGTCCCCGACGCGAAGTGCCCCTGCATTGTGAAGGTCTTTGTCGGCGGACGGGCAATTATAGTATTGTATTAGGATTGCCGCCGGAGGTGCCTGAATATGTTAGCCCGGGTCAATAGTGCCGCTGTTTTAGGTATTGATGGCTATGCGGCCCAGGTAGAGGTGGACATCTCCCGGGGTTTGCGCAGTTTGACAATTGTCGGCCTGCCCGATGTTGCGGTCCGCGAGAGCCGCGAGCGGGTGGAGTCGGCTATTCGCAACAGCGGCTTTGAGTTTGCTCTCGACAGAATCACCGTTAATCTGGCATAATGTAGACTCAGCGTGGAGCTGTGTTACCTCGTGGCTGTGGTGCCCCGGGCAATAGTGGGGAAATGGGAGGAGGAGAATGTATGCTCTCTCTCGCGTTGGCGGTGTCCATAAGCTAGCAATAACTCGTGCGGACAGCGCGTGGGCGATTGGTGAGCCGCGTAGTCCCATATGGAGGCGTGGCTTTTTATGTGTCCGGTGTATAGCGCCTCAATTTAATTCAGCCGTCGTAGCCATAGGCTACTATGGCGAAGTCGGCAGAACGCGCCGCAGGCGCGGTTGGGCAGGCTCATCGCCCTGAGCAAAGCCGAAGGGAGGAAGGAGGTGATAGGCAGCGACACAGCGCGGCACCACGACAAACAACCAGACGGTGCCCGTGACAGGTCGCTTGGCAAGCGCCTGAACTACAACTAGACCCAGAAAACTGAATAAGTAATACCAGCAGTATCGCTTCACAGAAACTGAATATCGTATGCCCTCAATTGTAAGAGGCAGCTTTTACAACAATCTCTATAAGGAGCGTTAAGATTATGACAAGTGACCTCAGCGGTCTCGCTTTTGTGATGGTAGCTGCCGTCCTGGCTCTCGGAGCACAGGGAGGCAGCGGCGCCCAAGCAGCCGAGGGAGCGGAAGCACCCATCGTCAGCGACTCCTTCCAGGATGTGCCGCGGCGCCGTTGGAGCAGCGCAGAGGGCAAGTGGAAGGCGACAGAGGAGAAGATAGAGATCTACGATGTAGACGAAGGCGTACTCTTCAGAAGTCCGGAGGAGCCCAGTTGGGTGGAGTGGGTGGGACTGTGGAAAGAACAAGACGGCGCAGTCAAAGCTTGCTTTGCCCACATCGCCGGCAATGCGGGCCTTCGGCCCAGCTACGGGCCGTGGTATGGCCCACACGTCCTTGAGCGCTACAACGGGCCAAAGGACAAGTGGTTAGACTTTGCGAGCTCCATGTTTGAGACGCAAGAGGAAGCGCTGGCCGCCACTCCTGAGGAAGCGTGGTCGGCCTTCTGTAAGCTACATAACATGTCCGAGGGGCCCGAGGATGCGATGTCTACTACCCGACTGGAATATCCCACCTTGATGACTCGCGACGGCGGAGACACGTGGCAGAATTTAGGCCCCGACCAGCAGCCGCAGGGATCTAACATCAGGTTTGTGCGCGCCCGCGACGGCAGGGCCGTGGACCCCGGCACAGCCCCGGTGCGCTGCCGGGATGGCCGCATTGTGAGCACCGTGGGGGCCTACAAGTATAAGCCAGGATATCTGCTGGGCATCCGAGAATCTGTGGACGACGGCAAGACGTGGCTGCCTGATCAGTTTCTGCGTCCGGAGGGCTCCGATGAGGACATGATCCAGGGATGCTCCAATGAAAACGCGATGGTTGAACTCGATGACGGCCGGTTGCTGGTGGTGATCCGGGGCAAGGGTAATCCGCTCCAGACCTACCTGACGCGGATTGGTCCCGGTAAGTATACCGCCACGCCACCTACCTTGACCCCTATGCCCTACTCAGGAATGCCGGAGCTGGCTCGGGGGAGTGACGGTGTGGTCTGGTATTGGGGCCATGCCGGGCACTGGTACACCCTTGATGACGGCCAGAGTTGGCACGCCGTCCCGCAGAGAATGGGATCCTACTACGGCAAGATGGTGTATGTTGGGCCCAACCGTCTGCTCTCTGTGACGCACACCATTGGAGACTCGCCTTATCCCCACTGGTACGACGCGTGCATCAAGCAGTATCGGTTCTCCTATCGGCGCGCCGCAACGATGGAGCAGACTGACGCCGAGGCTACCTCAGCAGTGTATGTCAGAAGAAGGGCTGATTTCGCCGACTTGCACCTGCGGGCCGATGTGCGCTATGACGGGGCCAACGGGTTGGCGTTTCGCGTCCAACCCGAAGGTGACTCCTACTACGTATTTGCCGTCGTCTCGCCCGACGAGGAAGTCTACGCCCCCTGGCTGCCTTCGCCGGAGCAGCAGGAAGTGTTGAGCGCCCACTACATTGTCGCCAATTGGGCCCTTCATCACGGCGAACCTATGGCTATTCTGGCTCGGGTAGATAACGGAGAACTCCAAGTTCTGCGCGGCATCAGATTATGGAAGAAGCTGGAGAAAGGCACGTGGATCCAGATGCAGGTGAAGCTCACGGGCGACTTACTCCAAGGCGCGGTGAGCGCGGGCTCCCGGCCGATCTACGTCGGAGCGCGCGACGCAACATACCAGTCAGGGCAGGTGGGACTGTTCACTGACCAAAGCACGGGCGCCTTTAAGCACTTCTGTGCCTGGTCGCGCCCGCAGATGATCCGCGATTTGTGGAGATAGAATAAGGAGGGTTAAGACTATGACAAGCAACTTTAGCAGTGTCGTTATTCTTATGCTCGGCGTCCTTATTGCCTGCGGAGTTCAGGGAGGCAGCGGCGCGCAAGCAGGCGAGGGAGCGGAAGCACCGGCCGTCAGGGACTCTTTCCAGGACGTGCCCCGGCGCCGTTGGAGCAGCACAGAGGGCAAGTGGAAGGCAACAGAAGAGCAAGTGGAGGTCTACGATGTAGACGAGGGGGTCCTGTTTACCAGTCCCGAGGAGCCCAGTCACGTGGCGTTTGTGGGACTGTGGAAGGAAAAAGACGGCGCAGTGAAAGCCTCGTTTGAACATATGTATGGCAACCCAGGCCTGGCGCCCAGTTACCGACCTCACTACGGCCGCACTGTCCTTTACAACCAGGGCAAGTCGGAGGAAGAGTGGTTAGCCTTTACAAGAGCACATCGCATGTTTGAGACGGAGGAGGAGGCGCTATCCGCCACTCCTGAGCAAGCCTGGTCGGCCTTTTGTAAAGCACATAACATGTCGGAGGGGCCTGAGGACGCGATAGCCACTACCACCGAGGAATTCCCGATCTTAGTAACTCGTGACGGCGGGGATACCTGGCAGAATCTGGGTCCCAACCCGAATCGGGAGGAGGGCTGCCGCAGGTACTTTGTCTACAACCGCCAGGGCAAAGTGTTGATGCCCGGGCGCGCCCCGGTTCGCTGCCGCGACGGCCGCATTGTGAGCACGGTCAAGTCGGGCCAGCAAAAGAAAGGCTGTCTGCTGGGCATCAAAGAATCTCTGGACGATGGCAAGACCTGGCTCCCTACCCAGTCGCTGCTTCCCGAGGGTTCCGATGAGGAGATCATTAGCGCGGTGAGCGGCGAGACAGCAATGGTGGAACTGGATGACGGCCGGTTGCTTGTAGTGATTCGCCCCCGCAGCCCTAAGCTGGGCCGACCGTGCCAGACCTACCTGACGCGGATTGGTCCCGGCCAGTACACAGCCACGCCCCCTACTTGGACCCCCTTTCCGTACAGCGGGCAGCCCTACTTGCGGCGGGGTGAGGATGGTGTGATTTGGTATTGGGGCCATGACGGGCACTGGTACACCCTTGATGACGGTCAGACCTGGCACTCCATCCCGCAGAGAATAGGATCCTACTACGGCCAGATGGTCTATATCGGGCCCAATCGGCTGCTCTGCGCGACCCACACCATTGGTGACTCGCCTTATCCCCACTGGTACGATGCGCTCATCAAGCAGTATCGCTTCTCCTACCGGCGCAGCGCAACGATGGAGCAGACTGACGCCGGGGCTGCCCGGGCGGCGTATGTCAGACGAGAAGCTGACTTCACCGACTTGCACCTGCGGGCCGATGTGCGCTTTGAGGGGGCCAACGGGCTGGCCTTTCGCATCCAACCCGAAGCTAACTCCTACTACGTCTTTGCCGTGGTCTCGCCGGACGAGGAAGTCTACGCCCCTTGGCTGCCGTCGCCGGAGCAGCAGGAAGTGTTGAGCGCCCACTACATCGTCGCTGAGTGGGCCCTTCCTCATGGGGAACCTATGGTCATTCTGGCTCGGGTAGATAATGGAGAACTCGAAGTTCTACGTGGCATGAGACTGCGCAGCAAACTTGAGAAAGGCACCTGGATCCAGATGCAGGTGAAAGTTACCGGGGACTTGCTCCAAGGCGCAGTCAACGCGGGCTCCCGACCCATCTACGTCGGCGCGCGCGACTCAACATACCGGTCGGGGCAGGTGGGGCTGTTCACTGACCAAAGCACGGGCGGCTTTAAGCACTTCTGTGCCTGGTCCAGCCCGCAGATGATCCGCGATTTGTGGAGATAGGACAAGTCCGCGACAAGATCAATAGTCTACAAAGCAATACTTGCACCTGAACGTCGCACCACCAAGCAAAGACGGCGCCCGATGGAGGCGCCGTCATAGTTTCTGTGGTGCCGAGGGCCGGATTCGAACCGGCACGGGCTTTTGGCCCACTGCCTCCTGAGGACAGCGTGTCTACCAATTCCACCACCTCGGCACCGCTCCTATTATAATGATTCGGTGGTATCGCTGTCAAGCAGGGCAAGCGCTTAGAGAACGCGAAATATGGTGTGCCCAGACAGCTTGCCCAAGTCCGATAATAGTCTCCGTCACGAACAATCAGTAGAGTCTTCGGAAAACTAACCTGCCAGAGAGGTGAGAATTGCCGTGCGCTACAGGCTTATGTCTACATTGGTGCTTAGTGTTGTTCTGAGTGTGGCGACGGGCCCGGGAGGGGCCGCGCTGCCGATTGATGACCCGCTGACTAAAGATATAATGTCCGATGAGATTTTCATGGAGGGTGGCTGGCACATGCGGGTCGAGGGGGTACAGGAGACCGAGGGGCGGTTGACGGTGACTACTACGGGGACAATATTTGAGTTCTCGCCGTCCACAGGCAAGGTGCTGTGCTCCCAACGCTTAGCCCGGCAGCGGCAAAGTGTGCTGCTAAGGTTTCCAGAGGAGTCGCTGGTGGGGCTAAAAGTGACGGCCCAGGGCAGCGGAGCGATCATCCTGGAGTCGGACCAGGGGATAGAATTCAAGGTCAATTGTGATTCGCTACTGATGATACGGGCTAAAGATGAGGCTGAGGTCTCCTGCCGTGTTCTGTGGCGGCCGGCCCAGGTCTATCCTTCCGGTGCCCATCGGCTGCTACTGGACCCGTATGGGGCGGTCGGTCTATTTCCCATCGGCGAAGCGGCGCTGGTCGGAGAACAGGAAGCCAAGTCGGAGTACACCTATACGCTGAGCGGGTCGGGAATGCTATGGGCCTCGGTTGGCCCGCCGCGGCCCTACGACTGGGAGATGTCGTTGCAGGGACGGCTCATCTGGCACTATGCCAACTCACGGTTTGAATTGGGCGTGCCGAGTAACAAGCGGATTGACCAGTTGAAAGAAAAGGGCAATATTCTGTGGCTCCAGGGTGGACTGCTGCTGTGGCAAACCGGTCACGATGGTATTCCTTCGTCGCCAATGCACATAGGGTTCGAGCCGCGCCTGCCCAGAGAATTTCAGCGGGTCATTGACTACTCCCACCAGGTCGGCCTGCGAGTGGTGGCCTACGCTTCACCGTTCTACTTCATCAAGGGTCTGGGTGAGGGGAAGGCGGCCTCGCCCACCGGTCAGAATGTCGCGGACTACCTCGCCTGCCTCAGCGAATTGCTGGAGGACTATCCTGACCTGGACGGCATCTATTTTGACGGGGTCTATCCCCGCAGCGTCAAAAACACTTACATTGTCTGCCGGGCGACGCGGGAATTGCTGGGCGACGACCGCATTCTACATATCCATTGCACCAGTAACGCCCCTGGGGGCTTGTGCTATAATCCGGCGGCGGATACCTGGGCCGACTTCATCCTGCGGGGCGAAGGGCAGGGCTTCCGGAGCCAGCAGTGGCTGCGGTACTTTGTTTCTGGTTACAACATCAGCAACGCCATAGGCGTGGTCTGCAACAACGCCGGCTACTGGGTGCCCACCAAAGAGCAGGTAGAAATGACCCTGCGAGCCAATGCGCGCCTGGCCTATATGCCCTCGGAACCAGAGGAATACCCGCTGGACACGCGCTATACGCCCGAGGGCTGGGCCGACATCTGGCGGCGCCATGAGGAAGCGATGAAAGAACTGTACTGGCCGCAACTGACTGAGTCCTATCGGGCCTGGGTGGAGGAAGTCAACGCCGGGTTTGCCGAGTAACCTCCTGCACCGCGGCCGGACAATACTTGAGCCTTAAAGGAGGAGAAAATGAAGAGGCGAATAGTCATAGAGTTGGTATTAGCCGTGACACTTATAGGAGGAGCGTACTTACCCATGGAGGCTCAAGAAACTCGACCAGTCGGGAAAACCCAGGAAGCGCAACAGCGCAATGCCGAATTGCTGAGTGGTTACGACTACAGCAAATATCCGACCGCCCTGACTGGCTATACTGGTCAGGATTTGCAGCGGGTAGGCTTTGTGCGCTGGGAATACGCCACCCGCACGCGCATTGGTCCGCGCGGCAACTACAAGGCGGGGATGGCACGGCTGGCGGACGGAAAATTAGTGCTGGCGGTGTGCCGCAGTAACAATGACCCCGAGCCAACGAAGAGGCGCTTTGACATATTTGTGTACGAATCAGAGAACCAGGGACTTACCTGGGAAGAAATCAACGAGACTCCCCTATTCGGCAAGGAACCCAGCATGACCGCCCTGCCGGACGGCTCCCTGGTGCTGACCGCCCAGCACGGGTATTTCGGTCCGGGAGCCAAGCAGGACGAAATACCCATTTCCCGCTCGGAAGACGGGGGGCGGACGTGGGAAACAATTGTTATTCCAGGTGGCGACTATCCGAGGAACCTAATTGTGGAACCTGACGGTTCGTTGCTGATGCTTCGCGGTTTGGATTGGGGGGGCGACAGCCCCAACCTGGAAGTATGCCGCTCATACGATGGCGCCGGAACGTGGGAATTCTCCGAAGGCCTCGTGACCTGGGACTGCTCGCAATTCGGTGAGGTGTCGGCCATTCGCCTCCAAGACGGACGGCTGCTGGCCGCCTTGCGGCGGCAAGTGCCAGGGACTTCGGGCGAGGGTTTTCAAGATACCTTCGTTACTGAATCTCTGGATAATGGCAAGCACTGGGCCAAGCCCTGGCAGTTGACCAATAATGCCGAAGTGCACGTCTACTTGACGGAACTGAACGATGGCCGCATCTTAGCCACATACTCCAACTATCACCTGCCCTGGGGCACCTTCGCGGTAGTCAGTACCGATAAAGGCAAGACCTGGGACCTGGATAATCCTATCCAGGTAGCGCTGTCAGCGGACCTGTATGTAGGCTGGCCGGTAACGCTGCAACTTCCTGACGACAGCCTGATTACTTGCTATGCCAGTACTACTTACTTGAAGCAGCCACCGGAGACCACTACTTGCGAAGTGGTGCGCTGGCGGCTGCCGTGAGCAGTAGTCGGAGACGGATTATTGGTGGTGCCAGTCCGGCGTCAAACAGTCGCACAATCTTACTATCCAAGGAGGCTGTAACAATGAGAACGGTCAACTACGGAGTCATTGGTCTGGGATTCTTTGGGGAAAAGCACTGTGAGGCATTAGCGACAATTCCGCAGGCCAATATCTATGCCCTGTGCACCCGCACTGAGTCGCGGTTAGCGGAATTAGCCGAGCGATTCGGCGCGGAGAAGACCTACACTGACTATAATGACTTGCTGGCTGACCCCGAAGTGGAGGCCGTCAGTGTGGTGACGATGTACGACCAGCACAAGGAACCAGCCATTGCCGCGCTGGAGGCCGGCAAGCATCTGCTGCTCGAGAAGCCGATGGCCTCAACAGTGGAGGACTGCCACGCCATTGTGCAGACGGCTGAGGCGGCCGAAGGCTTCTTTATGGTCGGCCACATCTGCCGCTTCAATCCACGCTATGCAGCGGCCAAGGAGCCCATTGCCGAAGGGCGCATCGGCAAAATTGTCTCCATGTATGCGCGCCGCAACATCCCCGCCTGGGTAGGTGCGGGCGTGCTGCCGAAGATAAGTCCCATCATCGGCGATGGCGTCCACGACACCGACCTGATGCTGTGGTACAGCGGGGCGAAAGTTGTCAGCGCTTATGCCCAGACTGTGAACGTGCGCGGGCTGAAGAATCCCGATTTGGGCTGGACGATGTATCGCTTTGACACCGGCGCCGTAGGGGTATTGGAGGATGTCTGGTTCCTGCCCGATAACACGCCTTTTCAGATTGACGAACGTATGGAGATAATCGGTACCGAGGGGTCCGTGCACATCCATGAGACTTCCCCCAACCTGTCCATCCTGGACGCCGACGGCTGGCACTGCCCTGACACTACCTATTGGCCGGAAATCCGGGGCCGGTTGCAGGGGGCATTGTGCGCGGAACTGGGCTATTTCGTCAACTGTGTCGCCACTGGTGAGCCCCCATCCGTCATCACACCTGCTGAGTCTATGGCTGCCGTAGAAGCCTGCCTGGCCGCCGAGCAATCCGCGGCTACCGGTGAAATTGTGCAGTTATAAGACAGCATCGCGCCGGCGGGGTGGAACTATTGCGTCGTTGGCACGATTCACAACTTGAGTTCGGCTATAAAGAAGGCGTGAGTAATGAAGGGGAATTCCCCCCCATATGACGGATCGCGGATGGCGCAATCGGGAAAGGCGATCGTCAAATGAAGAGTGTGTTGATTGGGTCCGTAGCTATTTTGCTGGTGTTGTGCACTATGGCAACGGGAACGGTCAAGGCCGGTGATCAGCCACAGGAGCACCTCTTCGGTGTGGGGGAGAGCTATCGCGGCGGGAAGCACGCAGTAGGTATCGGGCGGACAGCCGCTCGCCCATCGCCTTTGTTGGCAGTGGCGGAGCCGCTGGAGGTGGGCAGTAACCCCCGGGTTCCGCTACCTCTCCAACCCTTCACTCTTGAGTTGCTGGACCTGAAGCGGGGGCAATGGCACTTCCTGCATGATACCGGAAGCCTGCTGGAACTGGCCGGGCCTATCGTTGCCTATGCCTTTCCTCGTGCCGCCGGGAAACCACTACGCTTGGCTTACCTGTGCAGCGACCATGAGTTTCCCGGAGATCTCGATCACGCAGTCCTCAAAGTGACGCAACCTGCGGAGGACACCGAAGGGCTGCTGTGGTTCAGAATAGAAGAGCCTTACTTCGCCTGCGACATCATGGCACAGTTTATTGACGACAACGTCGTTCGTTGTGAACTGCACAATATCCAACCCGGCCCAGCGATTTGGGGTGACAAATATGTTGAGGGCCTCTATATACTGGTGGGAGACGACCCTTACCTGCTCTGGCTCACCGGCGACAGCAAGCCGGGAGGGCTGCAGATCAGACTGCTTACCGATCGCGTCGGGCACGTCTTCACCGAGGACGAACCGGTCCAGGTCATACTGGCTGCACTTCGTCCCCCTAAAGATGGCAGCCGGACCTTTACCCTCCGGGCCACTGACTACGCCACGGACCACGTCGTCTGGCGGGGCAGGTTGCGCCTGAGGTGCAGGACCAACGAGGTGGCGAGACAGAAGTTTGCCATCCCGCTCAAGCGATTCGGCGTGTTTGAGATCAGCGCGAGGAGCGGCGCAGCGGCCGCCCGGCTCCGCGTGTGCCGCATACCCGTGCCGAACAACATAGACCCCGAGGCGTCGGCCATCGGCATAAATGTATTCCAGCAGCACACCTGGTGGTACACATACCAGGTGCCGCTGCTGGCCAAAGCCGGCGTACGCTGGATTCGGCCCTGGCTGTGCTGGGAGAACACGTGGCACCGCCAGGAGTCTGAGCCGGGCAAGTGGAATACGCATAACCTCGACGCGGCGCTGCGTCGTATGGAGAAGTACAGCCAGCGCTACGAGTATCTGCTCTTCAGGGCTCCGGAGTGGATCGCGGGCAGCACAGGTGCGGGTGTTCCGCCGGTGACCAAGATGGACCAGTGGGCCGAGTACGTCGCAAGGCTCGTCTCGCGTTACCGGGGGCGGATTAGGCACTACGAGGTCTGGAATGAGCCGGACCTGATGTGGCCGGAGGACACACGCGGTTCTGGAGAACACTATCTTGAAATGCTGAAGGCAACCTGGGAGGCGGCAAAGCGTGCCGACCCCGACTGTGTGATTGACGGCCTCTCGCACAGCGGCCGCGAGAGTTGGTTACATAACGTTGGTAAGCTGGGAGCAGCGAGGTATCTGGACGTCGTGACCATCCACAGTTACGCGAAGCCCGGCGATTTTGCTGCCCTTGTTGAGCGACGGCGAAGTATCCTCAATCGCTACAACCTGGGGCACAAGCCCTTGTGGATCAACGAGTTCGGCACCTCCGCCTACGACTTCAGTCCAGAGTATAATGCGAAGTACAATTGCTCTGAGCAGCGGCAAGCCACAACACTCGTGAGCTGTTACGCGCAGGCGCTCTCCTACGGCCCAGATCCAAAGGCTTTCTGGTTCTGTAGCCTTGACCCGCGCGACCCGGCCCATCAGTCCCAATGGACCGGGGATGCCGGGATAGGCATCCTGTATCTTGGCCTCTTGCCTAAGATGTCCTACGCAGCCTTGGCCGGCGTCGCGAAGCAACTGGATGGAAGGACCTGCCTGGGTCGCGCTGAGCCACACGCAGACCTCCACCAAGTGTCCTTCGAGGGGCCATTAGCGGTAGTGTGGCACGACCGTCCGACGAGAGCCGGTCCAGTTCCCGCCACTCGCCTCGGTTGCCTGCCGGCCGAATCCATTACCGTTCATGATATGTTCACCAATGAACTCGCCTCCGGGCCAGCCGGTGAGATCATGCTCAACTTCTCACAGGGTGCGCTGTACCTCGAGGGCAGCCAACAGATGGCAGGGGTCGCCCGCGCCGAGCAGGCAACGCACGTTCAGCCGGAGCACATCCCACTGGATGCAGGCGGAATAGGCCACATTGACCTGACAGCGCCTCCAGGTGCCCAAATCGTTCTCGGACCTCAGCCCAAGCTGCCAATATCGGCCCAAATCAGGGAACAGAACGGGGAAACGCACATTTCTCTCATGGCTCGAGATAAAGCCCCACGTGTCGCCGCCTACTTGCGTGTTCGGGCAGTACTCGAACCGGGAATCCTCGGTCTCCGCGAACCCGCGGAGGTAGACCGTTGGGTCAGCGTCTCAATTGGCGAACCGAATCTCATCCGCGACGGGGCTTTCTTCGCCGGCAATCTGTTCGAATGGCTTCCCGATTGGAAGAGTGACTATTCATGGGACCCCGACCGAGGACATGAAACGCCGGGAAGTCTTCGACTGGACGCTCCTTTTGACAGGCGCCTCGTCCAGCAGGGAATACAGCTAAATCCCAACCAACCCCTCAAACTTCGGGCTTGGGTGAAAAGCGAGCGGCTCACCGGCTGCCTGGCGACGTTCAACCTTGCCCTTTTTGATCGTGAAGGTTGGCTGCAAACGTGGGCTCTGGCCACGAGCGGAAGGGAAGGCGATGATTTGGGTGACACAGTTCTCGTCCCAGATGCCGCGAAGATGCCAACCGGTACCGCTGACTGGACTCTCCTCGCGGTCACCCTGGCCCCGAAATTCATAGCGGCCCAGACGACCAGGGCAAAGTTCCACGTGGATGTCAAGGGGGGTGGCACAGGCACGCTGTGGATAGATGATCTGGACCTATGGCAACCCGAAAGCGAACAGTGACCGCGACATGTGACCCCGCCCGGAACTGCCGCTAATCACGCTGCGTTGTGCTGAGGCCGCAGTGACCTGACAAGCAAGTCGGCTCTGCAGTAAAATGAATAATCTGCCCCTCAATTGTCTCTATGTGAGTGAGTAAAGACGATTCGTGGGAGGAGAACGCGTGGAGCTACTGCGCCGGTGGCGCGAGCGGGGGCTGCTGCGACGAGTTCGCAACGGCGACCGGGACGCGGCCAATCAACTGATGGACGCCCACTACGAGGCAGTGTACCGCTGGCTGCTGCACCTGTGCCGCCGGCGCGAGGAAGCGGCTGACCTGACTCAGGAGACTTTTCTACAGGTGTGGGAAGGGCTGGACGGCTTTCAGGGCCGTGCCTCGCTGAAGACCTGGATTCACCGCATCGCCTACTATACGTACCTGCGGGCGGAGCGCAGTGCCCAACCTGAGAGGAGGCTGCTGGCCGAAGCTCGAAATGACCCCGCGCTCGCCGAGGCGGTGGTGGGCCGGCAGGTGGTTGAAGAGGCCCTGGCCCAGCTTCCAGAGGGACAGCGGCAAGTGGTAGTGCTGCATTATTTGCAGAGCCTCACGTCTGCGGAGATTGCCGGCGTATTAGGCGTCCCCGTGGGCACGGTCCTCTCCCGGCTGCACACCGCCCGAGGCAAACTCCGCGAACTGCTCTCCGACGAACCGTCTCCATCTCAACAGGAGGTGCACACTGATGTGGCACAAGAGTGATGAGCGGAAGTTGAGAAACTTCCTTCGGAGCGTCCAGCAGGAGGCAGTCCCCGACACACTGCGAGCGCGGCTGCAGGCGGATGTTAATGTGCGCTTTAGCGAGTTAGGGACAATGGCCCGCTTTTTTGGCCTTTTGTCAAGCAAGCGGCGTCCAAAGCCGCTGCTGGTCGGAGCGGCGGCGCTACTAGTGTCTCTCTTTATTGGAGTGTTCCTGACCACCCCGCGCACCCCTGGCCCTAACGCCGTCCTCTCTATCGTCGAAGCCGCCACTGCGGTGCGCCCAAGCCACATAGTAACCCGCATTTTTGATGGTAGCGGAACGCCTACCACTACAATAGAGACCTGGCGGTACCCGGATGGCAGACGCTACACGGAGTGCCGTGATGTTATCAGCGGCCCGCGG
Source organism: Candidatus Zipacnadia bacterium (assembly GCA_029820565.1). Taxonomy (GTDB): domain Bacteria; phylum Armatimonadota; class Zipacnadia; order Zipacnadales; family Zipacnadaceae; genus JALGTV01. The sequence goes on along the minus strand of JALGUR010000032.1, from coordinate 8,297 downwards.
CAAATCCACTTGTCTCGAGAAGGAGCAAATATCCTTTGGATTCATGAAGTGGGAACTGATGAATACAAGCTAACGTGGAGCGGTCGCGGCGCCATGGACCTATATGGACCACAATCAGATGATATTAAGTACGCTGGATTACCGCGCCTGATCAGCGAACAGTCTGTCGTGTCCGTTTTACACAAACTTTTCGGAATGTCGATTGTGAGTGTCCGGCAGACGGAGGAACAATGGCACGGACAGAAGGTGCGCATATTTGATATTGAGGTTACACCATCGCGCCGAGCAGACGACTCCCGTTTCCGCGGCAGGTCTCAATTCAGGTACTTCCTGACCCCAGACTTAAAGTGGTTGGTGCGCGAAATCTGGACGCTTTATGACGAGAACGGCGAACGAGTACGGATCCAGGATTCCTGGCCCATAGAATATGACGTCCAGCCTCCACCAACACTGCGAACGCAGGTCCCCAGGGACGCGAAGGCGACCTTTGGCGGAGAAGAGATTGACCCGCTGTGGGAATATTTGGACGAGGCCGAACGCGAGAGAATCACGCAAACGGTTCTCGCCCTTGCTGACGCGTGGCGGAACGGTGATTTTGAAGAGTTCGCGAAGCATTATGACTTTGCTGCTGGCCTGGAATACGGCGTCAAGGGCAAGTTTACCGCCGAACAAATCCGGGAGCATTGGAAAAGAATGGTGGCCAACGAAAAAGGACATTGGGCCGAGTATCAACTGACAGTGGACTACGGGTTTGGGAGTGCAGTTCCGCCCGATATAGCGCTGCACTTCTTTAGTATGTATCGGAAAAACCCACAGTCCGGGGGCGGTTGGCACCTGTATCGCCAGGAGCCGAGTAAAGAGCCGGGAGTAGTGGTACTAGCGGGGGTTAAGGTGACTGAGAAGAACGGCGAGACGCGGGAATTAGGCACCCAGCTTTTTCTGAAGAAAATCCACGGGGAGTACAAAGTGATCCTGTGGCGTCCGCCGTTCGCCTAGGCAAAGCGGGCCGGGCTCCCGCCTTCGTTGTTAAAGCAGCTACGGCGCGCAAGCGCTAAATGGTAGCGATGCAGCGCCCTACCACGGCGGGAGGGCCATGGTGCCGCCTTCTAACATTACGGAACTGCCGTTGATATAGCCGGCATCGTCGCTCAGTAGGAAAGCCGCCACTTTGGCCACGTCCTCGGGCTCGCCCAGGCGGCGCACCGGAATCTTCTGGGCTACTTCGGCGAATAGTTCGTCCACCGGCGTGTCCCAGCCGGCGCAACTGGCCCGCAGCATAGGCGTGTCAATGGTCCCCGGGCAGACGCCTACTACGCGGATAACGCCGGCGTGGTCAGTAGCCAGGCAGCGAATGAGCGCTTCCAGGGCGGCCTTGGAGGCACAATAAAGGGCGTGGGCCGGGAACCCGACGAAGGCTGCCACTGAAGTGGTGATAAGCACCACGCCCTGGCCCTGTTTCTCCATCACGGGGACAACGTGCTTCAGCAGCAGGAAATTGCCCTTGACATTGACGCCCATAATGGCCTGCCAGTCATCTTCGGTGAAATCTTTCACCGTACCCTCGCGCCAGACGCCGGCATTGCTGTGCAGGCAGTCAATGCGGCCGAATGCCTTCAGTGTCTCCTCCACCAGATTCTTTACATCATCCTCCACTGAGACATCAGTCTCAATAAACCGCACCTGCCGACCCTGTCCTTCTAATTCGCTTTCCAGCGCGGCGCCCGGCTCGGCCTGGTTGGAGGCTATCACCACTTTGGCCCCCAATTCGCTGAAATGGCGGCTGCACGCTTCACCGATGCCCGAAGTGCCACCGGTTACGATTATGACCTTGTCTTGCAGATTCATAGTAAAATCACTCCTTGGGCAACGCTAATCGCGACAAGAATGTCGCTCCTACGATGACAACGGTGATCGCGACAGGCCCCGCCTTCGCTGCCCAGGCGGCTATGGCGGGCACGATGTCGCTGTTATCTGGCTTTGAATGGTTTACGGCCTTCGTCCCACTGCATAAACTCGAAAACCGCCCCATCTTCAACTGCAAACACTACAGTCAAGCCCTCCATAGGCCGGAAGGGCTCCAGAATAACCTGCTTGGCAGCGATCTCCCCCTCCAAATCATCGGTTTCAAAGGCTATATGGGGCAGGTCGCGCAGCGGTCCGGTGACCGGCGAGTCCGGCTCATAGCGCAGGTACTCCACCTTGTATGGATGGTCCATGGGGTCGGTGACCCAGACCTTGGTGTCCTCCACATAAATCTCGCCGGGCTGTTTCTCATCAGTAGGTATGCCGACGTGGTGAAACTGGCGCATTGTCATTCACCTGTCCTTTGTGAGTATCGGTAAGCAATAGCACGGTCAATCATTGTGAAGATATCGTTGTGCGGCGTGTAGCCTAACACTGAGCGGGCTTTAGAGATGTCAATCTGGAAAGAGTGATAGCCGGGACAAACAATCTCAATAGCGGGGATGTCCAGGCGCTCGGAGAGATACTCCGACGCCACCCGGTAATCAAAGGGCGCCGGGGCGGCGATGTTGAAATCCTGGCCCAGGGCCGATTCGTTACCGACAATCTTCCCAAATGCCTGCAGCACATCGTCAATATGCACGATGTGGCGGTAGTAGGGCGTGCCCTCTGAGTCGGTCAAAATCGGAATGCGTTCCTCGCCGGCTTCAACCAGTGATAGGATTTCGTCGGTTACCTCGCCGAAGCCGTGCCCCTTCTCTGCAGGGTCTACGTTTTCCAGAAGAGAGAAGTGAGTGAGCAAATCATCCTTCTCAAAGATCCACGAACACCGCTGAATTGAAACCGGCAGGCCATATTGGATGGCATACTGCTCGGCCATAACTTCTTCAACGACCTTGCTGAAGGCGTAGTACCCCGGATAAGCGGTCTTGGGGTGATTCTCGTTAATCGGGATAGGCTGCGGGTAGAACCAGATGCCTTGAGCCGCATCGCCAGCAAACAGGATAAACTGCTGAATATCCTCGTTCCGGCAGGCATCCAAGACAGTGAATGTCCCCCGTACACTAACATCAAAGAACGTATCAGGGTCCTCTTTGGTAGTAGCCAGGTGCACCACCGCGTCCGCACCGCGTATGACTTCTCGGACCGCTGCGGGATCAGTGACGCTGCCGGAGATGGTCTCAATGTTGTCGCCGGCGATAGGTGTGCGGTGGACCAGGGCGCGGATCTGTTTCCCTTGCTGCTGCAGGACTTTGATGACTTGGGTGCCTATTTTGCCACTGCCGCCGAAAACAGCAACTGTCTGTAGATTCATCGTAGAACCTCCGTATGTAACGCTTTTGAGGTGATGAGTATTTCTACGCACTAAGGCAGAGCACCTCTGAATCGGTGTGGTCTTAAGACTCAGGTGTGCCGCGCGCATGAGTAGTCGGCAAGCCGATGCGGCTGATATCAATGGGCTTGAAGCCCAACTTGAATGCCGGGGAGTCCGGCTGCAGGCGAAAGTCGCCATTCTCGGGGTCAACGAACAACGGATCGGCAACGATAGAGTGCTGATCATAGCACAACTCCTGCCACTTGGCAAACGACTCCCCTGGCGCGACGTCGGGCAGATCAATGACCAGGTCTTGGCTGCCAGCGGGGAAGTATAGGTTATAGTCGCATTCCGCCAGAGCCTCGTCAGGCAATCTGCCGATGTGGATGAGTTTGGCGCCGGGATCGGTGAAGTAGACAATGTTGCGGACAAACCGGTTGTCGCAGGCCGCATTGCTCATACTCGCGAAGCATATCTGGCTTTCGCTGCTGCCGGCCAGGATGTTATTCTCTATCAAGTTATTGCACACATCGCCCAACAGCATAATGCCGCCCAGTACATTGCCAACTACGATATTGCCATAAACGATGGTATTCGTCGCGGAATTGTCCAAGTAGATGCCCCAACTGCAGTACGGGGTGAGAATTCGTCCGCCCGCGGCAGTGCCCCCGCCCGGTGCTAAACGCGCCATATAAGCGCCGCAGCCTACGACATTTCGCACCAGATTAAACCGCACAACATTGCCGTGACGCAGTTCCTCATCTGGCTCATAGACAAACCACCGGTCAAACATCATTGCGCCCACGTCACAAGTTTCGAGGCCCAGATCGTGCAATTGATTGTGCTCAATAAAGTTGCGCCCGAAACCGTGCATCGCTGCGATGCCCATCCGCGGTGTATGGTGAATTACATTGTGGGATATGACATTATTAACACTATTTATACCGTACAGATACACGCCAATCCCGTGCTTCTCTATCACTCCACAGTGATGGATGTGGTTGCCCGAGATTGTATTTCTGACGGATTTGGGCCGCTCGCGGACTAAACTACTGATCAGGTCGGGGTCCGGCTTCGGGCTAGGCGGTGGGTCCCCTCCCTTCTTACTGACCAGGCACACGCCATGCCCCCCAGCATAGGCGATTTCATTACCCGTCACCTGATTGCGAGCGTTGTAATCTTCCAGTCGGACACCATCTCCCCCCACCGCATCAAAGAAATTGTTTTCGATCCGGCAATCTTCGGCGTATTGCAAATAAATCGCCTGCCCGCCTGACTGGGGCAAATTGAATAACTGCACCGGATCTTCAGCGGCTCGCGCCGAAGGGGCTTTCTGGCGAGGCTGGGGGAACAGCGAGAGCGTCTGGGTAAAGGTAAAGCCGACAATGTTTATGTACCTTACTGGCTCTTCACTGGTCCCGCGCAGAGCGATGAGGCGATATGCTACCGGCGCGGTAATCTGGCCCGACTCCACCAATCCCGTTGGCGGCCAGAAGTACACCACCCCGGCCTCAGTATCCAGGCACCACTCGCCGGGCTGGTCAAGTTCCTCCAGGAGGTTGGCGACATAGAACCGATTGCCCGCCGTCAAGGGCAGAAAACTGTCATAAAACGGCGGCCGCTGGAGGGTAATAATCCGGTTGTCGCGGTCCACCTGCTTGATAGGTATGATGTCGTTGTCCCAGCATTTGGCCGGAAAGACGAAAATCTCTCCCTGCTGCGGCTTGGCCCAGTCCCGCAGAAAGGGATCGCCTTCATACCGGAAGGTAGTCGGAGTTAGCGGCTGTTCAATAAATGCCCAGCCGCCGTAGAGCGGGTCGTCAGGGTCATAATTGGGATGGCGCGCCCGCCTCTGGCGCTGGCCGTTGAAGAACAACTGCCCGAATTTCCGCTTTCCCTCCCTCACTTCCGGCAGTATGCACTGCATAATGTTGCCCTGGTAAGGCGTCCAGTCGGCGATTACCTTCCCGCCGCTGAGCACTGGCTTCTCCCCCGGATAAGCTATATAGGTGATGGAACACTGGTCGGTGCCGGAGTCCTGAGCAGTCAAAACAAGCGGCTCAGACAGACGATGTGTCCCGCCGCGCACCATCACCGTTATGGGACCGTTGAACTGATTGGCAGCCTTGATTTCCCGAATGGCATCCCGGGCTTGGGCGAGCGTGGCGAAAGGGCCGTCAGTGCCCGCCGCATTGGGAGTCGGCAGCCGGCCTGACCAGGCATCATTGCCCTCAGTCGCTACATAGAAATCGGCCACCGGTTCCTGCCTGTTTGACAGTCTTGCCTGACTACTTAGACTCACCGGCTGATCTCCCTATGTGCTGGGGCAACTATTTTCTTCAACTGCAACTGCACCGGTGTACGTGCGCCACCGAAGAGGCATGGCCGCCACCTATTCGGCCGGCAGGTCGCAGGGAGCGTAAGCATAAAACTCGAGCTGTGCGCTCTGGGCCGGCTGATAATCCGGGTCAGCGCGGTCGGCGTTGAAGCGCACCACGAACTGGTAGCTCAAGTGGATGTTGGTGATGCCGTCATACTTCTGGGGCAGGACTACGTGCGCCTTGCCATCCGGTCCGGTGTGGGCCTTCATGATGTCGCCGCCCATTTCCATTCGCTCGGCCAGCGGCTGTCGCCGCCCATTTCCATTCGCTCGGCCAGCGGCTTGCTATTCCAGGAGTCATAGCCGGGCTGGTAGCGCTCTACATACCAGAATTCCACTTCCTTGTCTGCCAGCGGCTCATCATCAGCAGTTAGCGTGATAGTGTAGGTATTCCGCCACTTCTCTGTCTCCTCATTGAAGTCGCGCTCCACCCACAAGTTGGTGCGCCTGGTTTTGTGCAACACCTCCAAGCGGAAGAACTGGATGCTTATGTAGTGGTCAACGTCGCCCTGTACCGGGTCGTCGCCGCCATAGTGGCCGGCGCAGGCGATGCGGCCGCGTATTGGGCGCGCCTTCCAAAGGATGCCAGTTCAGTCCCAGGTCATCTGACCAGTAGTAGGCACCGGCCCGCATACAACCTACGAGTATGCCTTCCTTGGTCAGGACGACGGTCTCCGGCACCGTCCCGGAGCGGACCTTCTCCATGGGGCCCGGGGTGAACGTGTCGCCGTGGCGGTAGACGAACTGGCGCCCCGGGGTGGCAAAGATGCTGTTGTTGAAGAATAGCAGATTCCCGCTGGGCAGTTCCACGAAATCGGTCTCACTGACGGTCTGGCCGGGGAAAATCGGCAGCGGGCCTTGCCAGGTGCGCCCCTGGTCATGCGAGAAGAACAGGGCCATCTGCATTTCGTTAACTGCATCGAGATTCACGGAGATACGTGTGGGTCGGCTGGTGCCCGGGCCCCAAGGGGGCGAGAGCGGGCATATCAGCACCAGTACCCCGTCATGCAAGGCCCTTACGTGATAGGGGTAGCTGATGAAGTGGGGGTCGTGCAGCGGCGGCAGCTTTTTCCAGGTGTGGCAGTTGTCGCTGGACTGGTAAAGTACCTCGTTGGCCTTGGCCTTTACGGCGGGGTCATAAGCGTAGGAGGCCCAGCAGCCTGCCAGGAAGCCTTCGTCCTTCGTACGCGCCATGGGCTTTCGGGAGGTCACAGGATCGCCTGGGGACGCGGACTCCGTTCGGGCAACCATCTGCCAGCTCCCCATGCTGTCTGTTGACTCGAGAACCACTACCCAACACCGATACTGCGAACTCTCATACCCCGCCGGCTGTCCCATCTCATACCACCATTGACGCGTGGGCTTGGCCAAGGGCTCCTCAGAGCGAGTGCGCTCGTCAAAAGCCAGATACCACTGTCCCCTTTCGCCCGGGAAGAGTTGCGCCCAGCAGGTATAGCTGGGATGCTCCTCAGACCTGTAGATTTCGCGCGACTCAAAGTCCACCGCGCGCACAGCCGGCTCGGCCTCGGCCGAAGGGCAAAGAAACGTGAGCAACACGGCAGATACAGCAATAACCATTATCCAGACAAAATACATACCGTTCACCTCCGAAGTTTGGCCGTTAGCGACAGCTCCTGAGAAAAGCTGCAGTGTACTCAATTCAACAGTCCTTTAGTTGTCCTTGCGTCCTGGCCTGATACCCGGCTATCCAGACAACCTCAGGGCCAGCGTTGCCATGCTACGGCCCAGTTTGCGGCATTCCTTGGCCGACCGCTCATCTGGGGCCCCCACGGCCGTCGGCCCGTAGTGGTCGCCCTCGGCGTCGCCCTTGACGATCATGCCGTGGATCATCAGCGCCTTGACAATATCCAGGACGGTGGTCTCATTGCCGCCGGCCGGGCCACCCGAGGAAGCAAACGCCCCGCCGACTTTGCCGTCCAACTTGCCGTGATGGACCACGCTCTCGTCAATGAGTTGCTTGACCTCGGCGGCCATTGTCCCATAGTAGACCGGTGAGCCAACCACAATGCCATCATAGTCCAACAGGTCATCCGGGGTGACCTCGGCTATCGGCTGTAGGTCCACCTCCACTCCTTCGATCTCGCGCGCCCCTTCCGCCACCAACTCGGCCATTTGCTCGGTATTGCCGGTGCGGCTGTGGTAGGTTACCAACATATTGGCCATCTATAATCATCCCTATTCATTCGTACATTCTTCCAACAGTCTGCAAGCCTTGTTGACTATGGCGTCTACGACCGCCTTAACACCGGCTTCCCCGTACTCCACAGAGGCACTGCCTCGTGGATCAATCCCGCTGACGCCAACTAATTTCTCGTCAGGGTCCTCAGGCAGGCGACTCATATCCACACAATCAGGTCGCAGGGCCATCAGTAGTGAAGTCTCCCACTTGGCGGCGTGGTCGCCGGCGTCCGGAATCTGGTCCTGGACCAGTTCGTAGCCGCTGCACGCCCAGGCCCGTGTGGGAGGCAACTGGGGCAGGCCCAGACTATACCACTGGACTGCAGCCGGGCGTGATGCAGCAGGGGGTAATGGCCGGCAATAAGCACCATAACCTTAAAGCCCAGGCTCTCCATCTGACGGAGTGTGTGCACCAGCAACTCTATGTAAAAACAGTCGGCC
>JALGUR010000031.1 GCA_029820565.1 Candidatus Zipacnadia bacterium | reverse complement strand
TTCTTCAAAACGCCATAGTACGGTGCCATCGCCGCTATCCAGCGCGGCAAATGACCCGTCAATACTCCCAAATAGCACCCGCTGCCCCACAACGGTGGGGGAACCGACAATGGGCTTGCCCGTCCGGTAACGCCACAGCAACTGTCCACTGTCGGCGGACACGGCATAGAAGAACCGGTCCACTGACCCCACGAAAACTCGGCCCGCAGCCACGGCGGGAGAAGAGACAACAGCGCTCGCCGTAGTATAGCGCCATAGTACCCGGCCGGTTTCGGCATCAACCGCACATATATCACCGTCGGCGGTGCCCACATACACACGACTGGCCACTACTGCGGGCGATGAATCTACACTGCTGCCCAACGGAGTGCACCAGCGCACCTGGGGGTTAACTGGGCCGGCCGTCTCCGCTTGTCCGGTATGAGCGGCATCGTGGCGAAACATGGGCCAGTCGGCGGCAGCGTGTCGCATCGGGCCGACTACTCCTGCAGCCAGTAACGCGGTAATCGCGGCCCAGCGCACAATGGCTCTAATCTTCATCGGTTTCTCCGGATGTGCCAATACCGAAACGCCGTCCTGAATAATGGACGGCGTCGGCCGCGGCTAAGTCATTTCCACTCGCCTGGTTTCGGCAAGCACTATATTGTTCATTGCCTGCCGGGTGGCAAGTAGTTGGGATCAATGACACAAATAGGATCTGACAAATTGACGGTGGCGTCGGCTGGAACAACAACGGGCGGTATTGGGCCCACCAACACAAATAGTTGGGTTTCTGTGACTACAATATCGTGTGTGCCGGGAACAATATTCCGGACGATGAACGAACCATCCGGCGTCTGCGACACGTCGGTCTGCCCACCAATAGTAACACTCATTCCCCCGATGCCCTGGCCGCTGTTTATGTCTACAATCCGCCCGCTCACCGCACCTTTACCAGCCTGCAGCCCACCACCAGTGCTACCCCCGCCACATCCGCCAACGACCCATACTACACCTATTGCTGTGGATAGCAACACTGCCAGAACGGTTTTGCTTCGCATTATTGCGTTCACTCTCTCCTTGGTATCAGAGACTGGTCGGTTCGTAGGGCACACAGTTTAGCGCACTATGTTGACCTGGCATAGAGCATTGACCTGTTGCCCGTTGTCGGCAATGGCTTGAACCTGTAACAGATACACACCATTAGGTATCAGGGCGCCAGCCGCGTTGCGTAGATTCCATACCTGCGTATTGACTCCCGCGTCTACCACCTGACCCGTGGCCAGCGTCTTTATGATCCGGCCAGATATGTTCATTACCCGGGTTGTTACCTCGCAAGGCTTGGTAACCGCATAGGTCACCACGACGCCCTGACCGGTCGGCTGAGCCGAGGCCGTGCTGATAATCAGGTTATCCGTGCCCCGTGGTGCCACCTGCAAGCGCAGATGCCGGGTAATCCCGTGCTCGTTGCTGCGGAACGTGTACTTGGAACAGGTCCGAGCGTACACGCTGCGACCGGTGTCCAAGTCAGTCAAGATGACCGATAGATCATGGGGGACCTGACCGAGATCAGGTAGCATCACATCTACGTCGCTATCGCCGATATCGGTGGTTACCACTAAGTCCCAACTCACCTGGTCAGTCGTCGCGGGCTTGATGGCCTGAGCCAAATGACAACCATCCTCGTCCACCAAATAGACGTCCACGCTACCCGATACCGGAGGCGGGTTAGGCACAGTATATGTGCCGACTGCCGGCCCTACGCCGACCGCAGTAGTCAGATCACAACGCCCGGCGACTCGAGCCACCACGGGTATAGTCCATCCCTGCTCACCTAACTGTAGAGCCTGGGGCTCCATAGTAGCTTCACCGGCTGCCGTCGTACCGCTGGGCGGTGCCATTTCCACAAAACTCGTCCCACCGGTGGTTCGCATCCACGCCCCTTCCCACGGCTGCAAGTTGGTGCGAGCGATATTAATACCTGGTTGGGCCGAGACCAGCAGGTAACTACCCCGACTGGCACTGCCCGGCCTGTTGTCGTAGACGAAGGCAAACGGGAGCACAGTGCCCGGGTTGGTCGGCTGAATGTTGGCCATCGGCAGCGCTGAGGGGAATGGGTTGGCTACCATATTCCACAGTGGCCCCAGGGCAGTGGTGAAGGTGCGACTGGTGCTGACTGGAGTGCCCCCGACGCTTAAGTCGGTAGCCTCAGCGAAATCTACAAAGAAGCCCCGGCCTGCCTGCACTCGCAATAGTTCCTGCGAGCCGGGCTCACCCGCCAGTACATAATCAGGGGGTTGGCCCTCGGGATTCCACCGTGCCACCTGGTCAGTACCGAATACTGTCTGCGCATCGCTATCTATGGGATTACAGGGCAGCCCAATCAGGTTTGGTCCCGCTGGGAAACGCTCTGTAAATTCAGTATAGCCGACGAAGTCAACGCCCGTCAGAGTATCGGGGACAGTAATCTCTTCGCTACTCGGGTCGAACACGTAACCTGACTTACTGGGGGAGATGGTCACTGCTCCAGTTTGCACATTATCCAGGCTGTAAGCCCCGGCCGCATCAGTTGTGGCTGTGTTCGTCCCATCAGTCACCTGTACACCAGATAACGGATCGTCATTGTAATCGGTAACCGTTCCCGATACAGTGAACAGTTCGGGCGTAGCGGTGAAGTCTACATCAGCCACTGGGGCATCGGCTACTGTTACGGTGCGCGAGGTTGGGTCGAACTCATGGTACTGGAGAGTGGGCGTGACGGTGTAGGTACCATTGGGCACGCCGGTTATAGTGTAATCGCCATTCTCATCAGTAAGCGCCCCACGGGTGCCATCACTAACCGTTACGTCCTGCAGTCCCTGGCTGTTTTGCGTAATCCGCCCAGATATGGTGTAGGTAGCCAGGATGCCCACAAAATCCTGACCTGATACTGACTGGTCTACCAGTTGAACCTCAATCTGTACGGGATCAAAGCTATACTGGTCTTTGGTGGGCACTATGCGGTAATCTCCGGCCACCAAGTCAGTAAACTCGTATGCGCCGTCCTCGTCGGTGGTCGTATCGGCCACTTTTTGGTCGTCACTATCATAGACGGCTACTGCTACGTCGGCCAGCGCCTCGCCATCTTGGTCAACTATTTCCCCATTGATTGAATAGACGGGTGGCTCTTCAGTGTGGAAACTATACTCATATTCGCCGGTATCATTGCCCGCTTCATCCAGCAACGCATTCCCGGACTGGTCGGCTGCCGCCACCTGTACCACTATGTCACTATCGTAAGGCAGATCTTGGAGTGGACTGTAAGTGACGGTCAGCGCATTGTCAGTACCGCTGAATTGGAGATCACCGGTGGCAACATCGGTCCCGTCTACAGAGACTTGTATGCTGCTCTGGTCAATCCCTGACTGTCCGTCCGTTAGTCGGAAACTGATGTCCGTATTCACAGGCACATCGGTCGCACCGGGCGCGGGGTCAAACTGGTCAATTTCCGGCGGGCGTACATCGGCGGTGCTTACTGACTTACTTTGCAGATCAGTGTCCTCATTGGGCACTTCGTCAAAGGCGGTTACCGCCACATGGTAGACGGAGTCAGGTTGCAGACCGGTAATAGTAGCCACCTGTGTGCCTGCGGCGATTGTCGCATATGGCGCCATTCCCGCCACTGAACTGAATGAGGTGGTGGCATACCAGACGTGATAGCCGGCCACATCTATTTGCGCTTCCTCGTCATATTCAGTCCAATCCAATTCTATGGAAGTGCCAGCAGGTCCGTTGTTCGCCTGGAGGAACGGTTGCACCGGCGCTGGCGCGACTGTATCAACCACCAACACGGTGCCCGTGGAAGTATCGGCCGTGGGGCTACCCACGTCATCCTTGTCAGTATACTCAACGGTAACTTCCCGCCCGACCGGGCCGGCAATGACATTGACCACACCATCATTAATCTCGCCCGCCTTACCCAGGGTAGGAATAGAACCGCGGAATATGTCGGTGTTTAGGCCAGTCTCGGTCAAAGTGAGTGTCTCACGATCACTGCCGCCAGCCACCGTGACAGTTACGGTTACCTCCTCGGCCTCGGCTACCTCTTGGTTCTCATCAATATCTTCCACCTGGATGTATAGTTCGTCGCCTTCCTCCAACTGAGTAATCGAGGCCCAATTCTCGTCATACAGCCCCAACGTACTGCGCGAGCCGATGGCCGGGCCCGGGGCCGGATCGCCCGCGTCGGCGGGCCAGGCCGCCCCCACGGTGCGGAATCGGAAACTGTGGGTGCCATAGCTCAAAGCCGGGTCGCTGCCGGCAATGGCTATGGCATACTCCACGCCATCAGTGTAATCGTTATCCTCAGGGTCGGCTTTGGCCAGCGGTGTTGCATACTGGACTTCGTCGATCTCCACAAATACGTTGTCGTCGGCTGGCGGGTCATTCTCCGCATCGGTGTAGACAACCCGATACTCGTAATTCATATCTATCGTACCATTGTGCGGGTCCAGTGCCAGGTTGGGGTTCCCCTCTGGTGGAGTCAGCTGCGGTGGCTGATTATTGGTGTCAATCTTAAACGTCTGCACCAGACTCCAGCCCGACTCAGCTCCCTCATCATCTACCGTCTTCACTCGCCACTGCCAAGTGCTCAGGTCGGTTAACTCGTCGGTTATCTCAATGCTATTGTTAGTTGTAGTGTACTGGTACTCGAACTCCCCGCCGACGAATTCAGTACTGCTAAGTTGCACGATGTAGTCCAGATAGATGCCATTATCGGGATCAGGATCATAGGGGTCTGGATCACTGGCCGGGTCCCACCGCAGTGTGGGTGTCAACGTGTTGACCGTGGCGAAGTTATTAGGACTGAAGCCGGACTGCGGCGGCAGCGGCGGCTCATTAGCCAGGTTAAGCACAAAGACTTGCACCGTTGACCAATCAGATTTCAATCCGCCGTTATCTACGGTGCGTACGCGCCAATAGATGCAACGATTGTCATCCGGCATGCCTAAGTCGTCATCACCGGGTGGGTCGCAGGTTATCTCGGTAACGTCAGGGTCGGTGCTACCCGTAAACTTGAAGGTGCCTGGGTCGCCACTGAAGTCCGCCGGCTCATCTAATTCTACTTCAATGACTTCTACCTCATAACTTAGCGTCTCTGGCGTGTCCGCCGGGTCGGGGTCAGTCGCCTCATCCCAGGACAGCAATGGTGTGGGCGAGTTGATTTCCCGGGGGTCAGTCTCGCCGCTGACCGCGAAGCCGGTAGTGGGCGGATTTGGCGCTCGGTTATCAGTTACAGTGAAGCTCTGAATCTCCGACCACTCTGAAGCCATTGGATTGGCCGCAGTACCATTTACCGTTTGCACCCGCCAGTAGTAAGTAACGCCCACTTGCAGTCCGATTGACGCCTGCACCTGGAACTCCGTGGTATCCTTGGCCGTAACGCCATGCTGCGCCTGACCCGGCTGGCCCAGACCTGGATCAATCAAGGGGCTACTGAAGTCCGCGTCATCATCCAACTGGACATAGTACCACATCTCCTCGGGCAGATCGCCGTCAGGATCGCTACCCGCATCCCACTGTAGCAGTGGCGTTGTCGTCTTGATCTCGCCGGTGGGCGAGAAGCCTGAAGTCGGTGGATCCGGTGGGGTATCCACCTTGAACCGCTGATCTATGGGCTGGCTGGTTGACCAATCTGACTCCAAGCCGGCGCCGTCTACTGTCTTCACTCGCCAGTACCAGTAGCCGCCCGTCAGTATGTCTGCTTCAGGCATCTGCAACTCGGTCACTCCCGCGCCACCATATGCAGAGTCGGAAGTATCATATTCGTAGTCTATTGTCCCGAAGGTCTCGTTGCTACTGATTTGGATGATGTAATGTAGAGTATCAGTAGTATCCCACGGGTCGTTATCAATCCCGTCAGGCCACTTCAGGGCAGGTGTGGGAGTACCGACGCTTTGACCGTTGATCGGGTCCCACTCATCTGCGGGCGGATATGGCGGAGGCAACGGCGGATTATTGACATTCACCGAGGGCCCACTGAAGTAACCTGGCGCGGCCGGCAGCCGCACAGTGTCCAGTCCATCGGAGGCCAGGAAGTAGTAACTGTGGCTCTGGCTGGCCGACAGGGCTGAGGTGGAATAGTAGTAGACCTTACCATCGGTCATATCAGTATCGGTGGGGTCCCAGGCCGCCATTGCCTGCTCTTCATTGTCAATAAACACTTTGACAAAGGTAGGCGCATTGCCCGGCAGGCCCCCGTAGGTATCGGTATCGGTGTACACAATCCAGTAGGTGTACTCGGTGTCGGTAAACCCGAGGGTGGGGTCCAATTCCACTGTCGCGGTGAAGGCGTCACCGGCGGCCACCCCTGCGCCTGCCAAGTCTGCGCCACTGCGCAGCACAATCGTCTGAGTGTCGTGGTCAACACTCTGCACCCGGAATGTGCCCTTAGCCCCGAAGTCTACCACCACAATCGGGTCCGCCGCCAGCGAAGCGCCGTCAGTGTAAGTAAACTCAGTCGCCGAGGTCACACTCGCCACCTCAGCGCTACCGACCTCAAAGCCCAGTGCCGGCCGGTTATTGGGGGCAATATCAGGGCCTTGCGCGGCCTGGGCTTCATAGTTCTTAGGCCCGAAGAACTGGGAGGCGTCGCCTCCGTTATACCATAGCGAGCCATCAGAGGCCTGAGCCTTGATAGTATGGATGCCCTCGCTGAGGCTGACATCCTCAACGGTTCGGTATTCGCAGCCGTCGGCGTAGGTAGTATCTTCGGCCAGCACCTTGGTCATATTATAGACGTCCTGTACAGCCCCGACCTCGTCGCATACTGCCAACCTTATGACCGCTGGCTCGTTGTTCTCGGCGTCGGTATAGTTGACATACAGGCCGAACCCGGTTGCCGGGGTGCCTTCGTAGGTGGTGTCGGTGTCATAGCCCCAGGACAGGAAGCCGTCACCATTGCCGTCAGCAAATACGCGGAACTGGTTGCCTGCCGCTACACCATCAGCCGCCAGATTTACTCCGCCGGCCACCGTGATTTGACTGGTGGTATTGCTCTGGATCTGGTAGGTCTTGAACTGCGCCAGGCCGGTGCGCATCTGAATATACATATCCTGCAGCACATCATTACCATATCCGGCCGGGTCGGCGGCGCAGGTATACTGGAACGTAGCACCGCTGGGGTTGGAGGCGACCTGGTCCGCGGTCGGCGGCTCGAAGAAGTAGCCGCTCAGGGTTGGGGCAGTATTCGCAGTAATCTCGGGGCCCTCGAAATATCCCTCGGGCGGGAATCTGACCATCTCGCCTTCTACCTTCTGGTCAATCGGGTCAGGCGCCGAGGGGTCCATAAAGTACTGCTGCCAGTTTATCCAGTAGGCCCAGTTATCCCAGAACTCAAAGTAGTAGTGGTGGGTACCCTCATCTAACACTACCCCGGCGCGGCCTGTGTTTAGCAGATATACGGCCCCGTCGCGGTAATTAGTATCTGAGGCATTCTCGGGCTCCATAGTGGTGGCGAACCAGTCGGCGATGTTGAACAGGTCGCCGGCCGCTACGCCGCTTAGACCAGTGACCGTGATAGTTGATGCGGCCTGGTCGTTGGCCACAATCTCAAACTCTTGCCCGGCCGCCGCGCCCGTCTGCATCCGCACCTTCATAGTGACTAAGTTGTCATCGGCATAAGCCGTACCTGCTCCGTCATCTAATTCGTAAGTGATCACATCGCCGGCCACTCCGGTGACTTTAGCCTGGCCGCCGGCATCGCCGAACAGGTCAACATGCAGGATGCTCTTGAAGGGGCGGTCGCCCTGGTGGTCGGCGGTGCCCAGTTCCCCGTCATCATCGTAATAGGTCGTCCGGTACTCAAAAGCATCGCCCTGCGTCCCCGAGCCCGGGGTGACTGACTGATTAGTCAACTGCGGCTTGTTATTGACTCGGAACCAGTAGTAGTCGTTATCTCCCGGCGGCACGCCAATATAGCCCGGATCATCGCTGGGCCGGTTAGGATATATAGTGATATGTTGGCCGTCGCCGGCCCGGAAATAATACTGATAGTCGCCGGAGCCGCCGGGAAGTTGGTCGGCGCTGGCTTCATAATAATACAGACATCCGTCAGTGTAATCACTGTCGCTGGGATAGACCTTGTTCATTGAATGGCCCTGCCAGTCGCCCAGCGGGTTGCCCTCCGCGTCAACCTGACGGATAAAGATCTGGATGAACTGAGGCGTAAGGTTATCTGACTGCCAGTAGTTAATTCGGAATACGAAGTTAGTATCCATAGTCCACTTGCCGCCGCGGAACGGGTTCATTGCAGTCTCAGGGTGGATATTGACGTAGTTGGGCCAGATAGTATCCTCGTTGGTGAAACGCGCGGGTGAGATGCCCGTAGCATAAGAGTTTAGGGGGTCAGAGGCATTATATCCCCCGTACACCGAAGATGCGTAGGTAGGTCCGGCCAGAGGGCCCCAGGGTTCGCCCGCATCAGCGTTGGGATTAAAGGGATTGGGCTGCGACCCCGGCGCCTGCGGCCCCAGCTCAGCCAGCTCCCATCCGGGCCAGGGGTAACCCTGTTCATCGCCAGTTAGCGGACCTTCCTCAAAGTAGGGGTGTGCTGTCAGAACTGGGTCAACCTTCGGGTACTTGCCGGAATCCTGGCTATCATAGGGATACCCGTACCCACCGGGATCTTCATCACCGTACCATAACTCGACCGTTTCCTTGTCTACGTTCCCCCACTCGTTGACCAGGTGAACCGCCTCCAAGGCGCGTCCCGGCATGCCCCGCAGGGCCAGCGAACACGGACCGGCATGGGTGAAGTTACCCACGTCATCCGGGTCGGCGCCCCCAATTCCCCAGACCGGCGGGTCCCAGTCGCGGCAGGTCAGGAATTCATAGGTGTGCCCGCCAGGCCGCATACTGGCATAAACGTTGCAGGTGGGTTCGCCATTCAGGGTCCAGTACGCTACATCCCAGGCATCTTTATACGGGGAATCGAACTGCAGCGTAAAGATGTTATGCAAGAATTGGAGGTAGTTGGTGGGACGGACCACATACTTGTAGACGATTCCATTACGTAGGCTCTCGCCACTCTCTCTGACCATAAAATACGGACGATTGTAGTTGCCATCCACTATTAGAAGGGCCTCTGGGTCATGCCCGCCCAGCAGCACCGAGTCGCCCACCGTATCCCGATGAAGGTCGTCGTAGGGACTGTACAGCCATTCGTGCACAGTACGCGCCGAATCGTCGGCCTCAGTCCACTTCATGTCATGTATCCAGGCATCAGCGGGCGTCGCCCAGCCTGTCATTATGTTATATGCGAAATAGTTAAAGGTTACGAAGTTGTAGTCGTCGCCGAATTGCTGTGTTGGGTCGGTGTGCCGCCACCACTGGCTGCGGATTTCGGGCCACTGGCCCCACGCCCCCGCGTCCAATCCGCTAAAGAACTTGATGCGGAAGGTGTACTCGTCGCTACCGGAACCGTTATCCGGGTCGGTGGGTCCCCCGGGCGCCGAGCGCGTCGTCACCAGAGGATCAAGCCCGGATGCCATGCCCGAGTACCACGCCTGTAATTCTCCACAGTTTGGTACCGAATTGCCCACATAACTACGCAGGGCGATGGGCGTAGTCAACTGTGTACCCTCCACCTCAATGGCACCCTGTGACTCATAGTACTTGGCGTCTTCGGCACTGTTCCACGTACTCCAATATAAGCGAAACCTGAAATTGCCCCCCGGACTGGCATTAGTGGTCGGAATCCTGCCCACCAGGTAATCGGAGTGGTAGTTAGAGAACGGCCCTACGGTGATCACATAATCATAGTCAGGGTAGCCGGCCACCGTGTAGCGGGCCACGCCGAAATGCGCGGGCCTATCATTGGCATGCGTCACGTCTTCCAACCAGCCAATGTCGCAGACGTGCATCTGGTCTTCAATGCGTACCACGTCATTGACGTGGAGGGTATCAGTAGCCATTAAGCCAGCCGGCAAGTCTTCGGTCACCGTGATATACCTGCCCCCAGCGTCCACATCATTGGTCTCAATTGTCATAACCGTAGGGGTGGCTGGCGGGACGCCGGCTATGGTATCAAACATCAGCGACAGCCCAGCCAGGCTACCCGTAGGATGAGCATAGCCGGTGTAGTAGAACTTTGTGGCCTCAGGCACCGAGGCCACTGTGAGAGTCGGGAGCAAAGTGGGCAGCGCAGTGGCCGACTGAATCCAGGTCTCACCGGTCGGATCGGTGCCGTTGTCGGTGATGACCCGCTCCTCTCCCGCTGCTGCCCCGGTGGTAAACAGCATCGTCTGTCCTATGAGTTCGTCATCCAGATACGGGCCACCCGTGTAATAGAACTTGGTTCCAGAACCCACCGACAGGACCGTGACGGCCGGCAGTATGCCACCAGGCAAATCGTCGGTAGTGTCTATGTAATAACCTTGCAGATTATTGTCATTCGTAGCAATGGGGTAGTTATTGCCCGCCGCTACTCCCCGGGTGAACCGCAGTGTCCTTCCCGCCAGGGCGGTTCGCTGATACTGGACGGTAGTTAAATTAGCGCCCCGGTAGTAAACCCGGGTGGCGGAGGGCTTATCCCATACACTTAATGTGCGACAGATATTAACCGACAGGGCGGTATCTACGATGATGTACGCTCCCTGGTAGTCGGCCCCGTTGTCCACCACAGTATACTCCTCCTCCACCTGCGTCAGTACCGGGGTAATATTAAGTTGGACCCCCGCCAGGCTCCCCGCAGGATAAGTATAAGGCGATCCATAGCGAGTGGCCGAATAATAGAACCGAGTTCGGCCCGGCTCAATAATATCAAGTATGGTAACCGGAGGAAGAGCCGCCGTGGAGGCGCGTCGCCCGGCATCCCATATCCCTTTGCTGGAGGTCAGCTCACTCTGATAAGTCTCACCACTGGGTGCCGCTATCTCATCGTTGTAGTTGATCCCATATAGATACAACCCGTCAATCCGCTCGTTCGGCACCCCATCATCGTTGATTGCGCCGTCATAGGTAACTTCGCAGCGGAACCAGCGCTGGGAGTTAGCGGTGGCTGGATTGGGCCAGATGCCCTGGCCGCCATACCGCAGACTCAACTCCGCAGCATGGCCCGTCCAGCCTGCCCCATACACAGATAACAATACCACTGCTATGATCGTAGTTAGTCTACCTGATGAGTGCTCCCTGCTAATCATTGTTTTCCTCCCGGATAGATAACTGCTGCTCAAGTTGTTCTGCGTCTGGCGTTACTAGGCTAACACACATACTGCTCCGCCGGTGCCGTCAACTATCGCTTCTGGTTCGGGCGGATCATATTTGGTCTCTGCTACATTATAGCATTATTGTATAACAATTGCCAGTTAAAGTCAACTCCCACCGCGAGCGCCGCCTCTCCAGCCTGCGCTATCCTGACGCGAGGTTGGAGAACCTGGCCTACGCGATAAGGAAAATTCGCAATGTGACAAGCAATCTTGGCGCCAGCGCGGTCAGTAACTACAGGGCCAGCCCCTCCAGTTCCAGCAGCCTTCTTTTCATCATCAACCCCGCGCCGAAGCCGCCCAGACTGCCATCAGCACAGATTACCCGGTGACAGGGCACTAAGATGGGCACGGGATTGCGGCCCAGCGCCTGCCCAACGGCTCGCGCCGCCTGAGGTGAGCCGACTTCGGCGGCCAACTGGCCATAAGCCTGCGTAGTTCCCCAAGGTATGGTGGCGCACGCCGCCAGGACCCGCTGAGTGAACGAAGGTAATCCAGAGAGATCGACAGGAACACTAAATTCCCGGCGCTGACCCGCAAAATATTCCGCCAATTCCGCCGCTGCCAGTTTGGCTAACCGTGGCCCACCTGTCACTACGGATTCCATCTGTTCGCCCGCCGCTTCCCGGGTAGGTTGCGGCAGCACTACTCCACTAACCGCTGTGGCAGTGGCCGCCACGGCACACCATCCCCACTGGGTGCGGAAAACAATTAATCCGTCAATTATAAATGGCCCCCATATACCGATAATTCGCTACTGCTATACAGGATCGTTGGGTACTATTATACCCTAAATCTATTGCCACTAACAGACCCTGATTGAGCCCCGGCTCACGGCGGTGGCAGTTCCGTAGTGTCAAAGGGGCGTACTGACACAGTGCCCGACTTTGCGGAAGTATTGCGTTGTGGTATACTGAAAACATCATTTGCCAGGACTGAGTGACGCCGTGAAGCGATTATTACTGCGTGCTGATATTGTCTTGCTGGTCGTTGTAGTAATGCTGGCTCTGTATGGGGCCTTGATGATATACAGTTGCACCCATAATCGCCTGGCCCGCGAGGGCCTCTCCCCCCGCCACACAATGACTCTGCAACTGATCTGGATTGGTCTGGGCCTGGTGGTGATGGTCCTGGTTATGGTGGCCGACTACGTCAAGGTGGCAAGTTTCTCGCTATCCATATACGGGTTGTGTCTGGGGCTACTGGTAGTGGTACTGGTGATAGGGAAGACAATACTGGGCGCCAGTCGTTGGATTCCGCTTGGGCCCCTGCACATCCAGCCCGCCGAACTGACTAAATTGGGCCTTATTCTCATCCTGGGCAATTACCTGGCCCACCGCCAACAGGAAGGTGAGCAGGACGCGTTTACCGCAGTGGCCCATTCTCTGGGCTATGTGCTGGTGCCGGCGGCGCTGATATTCTTGCAACCCGATTTGGGTACGCCGGTAGTATTGGCATTTATCTGGCTGATAATGCTCTACACAGTGGGCGCCCGGATGTCTCACCTCGCCGCCTTTGTATTCGCCTTTCTTATGTTGTTTACCGTCGCCTGGAACCTGGATATCATCCGCCCTCATCAAAAGCAGCGGATGACTGCATTTTTGCGTCCTGAGGATGACCCCCAGGATACCGGCTGGCAGGTGCACCAGTCATTGATTGCCATCGGCTCTGGGCACCTGCGCGGCCAGGGCATATTCCATGGCACCCAGAGCCAACTTTCTTTCATTCCCCATCAAGAGCAGGATTTTATCTTTACTGTAGTGGGTGAGGAGTTGGGTTTTGTGGGTTCAGTGACATTGTTAGCGCTATTAGCGGCCTTGGTCGGCCGGGCCCTGTTTATCTGTATGCAAGCCGAAGATACCTACGGGCGGTTAGTAGCCGCCGGAGTAGCGGCGATGTTCCTCATCCATATTATTGCCAGTGTGGGAATGACTATGGGGCTGTTGCCAGTCAAGGGCATGACTATGCCGTTTGTCAGTTACGGGGGCAGCAGTATGTTGGTAAACTTTGCCGCAGTTGGACTACTGCAAAGCGTCTATATGAGGCGTCAGAAGATTGCCTTTTAGGAGCCAGAGAGCAAACCGATGAGCGACCAGCAGCAGGGTTGGCATTTAGTGGGCTGGGATGGTATCACGGTACGGGTTCCCGCTGATTGGAATATCGGAGCCATCTCCCACGAGCAGGAGGGCGGCTATCTGCGCCTGGACGACGAGGAACGCCCGCGGCTGGAGATAAAGTGGAGTTCTCCGGATGGCTTTGTAGATTTGGAAGAGACAGTGGACAAATACCTCAAACAGATACAACACTCCCGCAAGCGGGGCCAGCCAGAGATAGAGATTGACCGAGAAACCAAGGTAATAAGCCGACGCAAAGCTGGCAAGGATAGCCTGGAGACCTTTGCTTGGAGTGCAGAGCAGAATGCCTACGGCGCTGCCTGGCTATGTAAGCGGTGCGGCCGCGTAGTCATCACTCAGGTAATAGGCTCGGCTGATGACCAAAATCTGCCTGAACTTGCCCAAAAAGTTATCGCCACCGTCACTGACCACCCTTCTGGTGAATGGACGACCTGGGCAGTCTATGACTTTGTGGCTGAGATTCCCCAGGATTTCAAGCCGGACAAGCAGAAGATGATGGCCGGATTGATACAACTCAGTTTCGTCCGCGATACCGAGAAGATAACTGTAGCCCGCTGGGGAATGGCTAATGTGGCCCTCCGCCACCAAACCTTAGATGAATGGGCTCAACAAGAGGTGGGTAAAGCGTTGCGCCGCTACGATCCTCAGTCGGAACCAATAGAGTATCGCCAACACCCAGCCTTGGCCCTTACCGGCAAGCAATTATTGCCTTGGCAGGGAGTTCAGCGCCTGTTTCGTCATCTGACCAATCAACCTTTCGCTGACCAACTCCGGGGCTATGTGTGGCACTGTGAGCCCGAAAACAAGATTTATGTGATCCACGCTTACCTGGATCATGCTAACTACGACTTGGCCGAGCAGATACGCGACCGGATTGTCTGCTGCCAGGACGCTAACGCTTAGACGAGTAGAATTGGGCCGTTTGGCGCGACTATGTCGAGTGAGACGAGGCCGGCCCACCTTGTTGGAGCGCCATCCTTGCCGCAACTACGATTGGGTTAGGGACGGGCTTCCCACAGTAGGTACTAATATCGTTGCGTACCACAAATGGCCAGAGGCAACTACTATGATATACCGGTGTTTACGCGCCAATTCTTACCGACTGATAACTCTGGGCTTGATAGGAATAGTGGTATACCTGGCCGGCTCGCCGGTCTGGGCCGATCGGGCCAGAGCGATTCGCTTGGTGGAGCAGGCCCGGGCATTCATGCGTGATGACAAATACGAGCAGGCTCGTGAGAAGTTAGCCGAAGCCATAAAGGCTGATGCCCGCTACCCCGAAATCTATGCCAATCTGGGCTATATAGACGAACTCACTGCCACCAAGGAGCAGGCTCTGGAGCACTATGGCCATACTTTGACCTTGAAACCCGAGCACGCCTATGCCCGCAGCCGCTTTCGCCGCCTGTTCTTTACAGACCGCTTCCCTCGCCGGATTGAGTTGCGCTACCTCAAATACAGTCCAGTTTCACTGGTAGTGGATAGTTGTCAAGTCACGTTGGCCGACGCAAGTGGGTCAGCTCATCCGTATACGCGTCGCTTTGCTTATACCACCTCACTGCTATTTCCTGAAGAAATGGACCGTGGCGCCCCCGCCCTCCAGATTGAAATTCCCGCCGCCGGAGAGGGATCGGGCGTGACTTCGGTGGTCAACCGGGCTGCCTATGGCTTGGTGATGACTCCGGACAGCGACATTCTGCACTTGCGCTTTGTGGTGCAATATCCCTCAGTAACCATTAGCAGTGCCCAGAAGGATTATGCCCAGTTGGCTCAGTTATTGACTCATATGTTGCTTAGATTCTCCTTATATAGCGAGATATACTTGGGCCGCGTACCTCCAGGGGATGAAGAAGGTCTGGTTCGGGTCTATCTGTGTGAAGCCGGCCCCACTGGGGCGGAGCAGTATGAGGACAATATCTATTTGTATGATGTGGATGAGGACCGGACTCCATTGGAGTGGGCTCGTGAAGTGGCCCACGAACTCGGTCACTATCTGTTGCCCCGAGTAGGACGCCTTGAGGAGCCTGAACCCTGGGGCAACGGTGAGTTGGGCGAGAGGTTGTTTCTGCAATGGTTGGCGGCTGAGGCCGGTGAGGTTACCGGCGAGCGCTGGCCATCCGAAGCGGCGCAAGCCGCCCTGACTAGCCTCTGTAATGGCCAGCCGATGGACTTGGAGTCATATATCCAGAATCGGTGTCGGCCGCTGCTGGATTTCTGGTTGCAACAGGGTCCTGAGTCGCCCCTGATTGCCGGGGCGAATCAGCCGTCTCTGGACTACTTTATTGGCTTTTGCTTATGGGTGCAAGCGGCTCACGGGCCGGCGTTGCTGGCGAAGATGCTGGACGCTACTACGGGCAGTTCAATTGCCGAATTCAGGGAAGCTTACCAGGCAACTGTACGGCAAATCTTAGCCGAGCGGCCCTTGGCCGTTAACGCTGGCGCCCTGAACTTAGTTAATAGTCAGTTGAGCCATCCGCTCCAGGAAGGTGCCACAGGGCGCGAAGCGGTGAAGATAGAGCGTGATGACGCAGCGGTGTTGCCCGTATTTGTCCCTGCCGGCGCCTGGCAAGTGAGGGTTGATTGCCAGCCAGAAGATGCTGGGTTACGCGTAGCCGCCGAAGTCGGCGAAGAGACTATTGAAGGTATTGGGGAAATCAGCCTTGCAGTAGGCCAGGCCGGTTGGCACCGAATCCGGATAACGGCTCCGCAGACTGCCCAAGTAATACTGCTCAAGGGGATTACAGTTACGGCTGTGCGGCAAGTCTTGGCACAGATAGATGGCCGATGAGGCGGAAGGCATCCAGTTATATCAGAATCCCGTCAGCCGGCTAATCATCTCGCCTCCGAGGGGTCGGCAGGACAAATGCAAGTAATACTGTTTCATCTGAACCAAGTAGGAGACTTCTGCTTCAGTTTACCGGTAGCAGCAGCAGTCAAGCAGCGCTACCCCCAGGCCCAGATATGCAGCGTGGTACGGCCTCCTTTGGTTCCCTTAGCTGAACGCGCTCGACCTATCGACAGTGTTGAGGCCAGACCACGTTCCTTGACAAAGGGTTACTGGGGCCTTATTCGACGCCTGCGGGCCCGACGAGCCGATATGACGATAGTGCTGCCTACCTCCCGCGTGCCCTGTCTGCTCTCTTGGCTTTGCCGGGCTAAGAGAGTGGTCGGTTTCGACAAAGGCTGGGCCCGCCGATTTATTAGAGAGAAAGTATCTTACGACGGCCACCCCTCACTGGCTAATAATCTGCGATTGGCTGAGTATGTCGGTGGCAACGTATTCAAGCGTGACTATCTGGGGTTACTGGCCGCTACCGAGCAAGACCGCGTCAGTACCGCTCGGCTGCTGGCGGCGCACGAAGTGTCGGCCGATGAGCCAATTGCTGTTCTGGCGCCGTTTGCCTCCCCCACTCGACTTTGGAAATGCTGGCCTCACGACCGTTTTGTCCAGGTAGCCACATTACTATACGAGCGTGCGGGGTTAACCTCGGTTTTTGTCGGTACCTTAACCGAAGCAGAGGCTATCGGCCAGTTGGTTACATCAGCTTCGGTTCCGGCGGTGAGCCTGGCAGGACAGACTACTACCGGGGAATTGCTCGGTTTGCTGGATCGAGCTGCTGTATTCATAGGGATAGATAGCGGCATCGCACACCTGGCGGCGGCCTTGCAGCGCCCGACGGTGGCAATCTTTGGCCCCACTGATCCCGCCCTTACCGGGCCTGTGGGGGAAATGTCCGCAATCATCTACAAGCGCTTGGCCTGCAGCCCATGTCATAACCGGGCAGCCGGCTGTAGTCATCGCAAGTGTCTTCTATCCATAGAGCCAGACGAAGTAGTCACCGCAGCCCTCCGGTTGACCGTGAGGTCCGGTGCTCTGCGGGAGGTAGAATTCTGATGAGCGGGGGGAGAGACACAGTCTCGGTGTGTATTATTGCTCAGGATTGCGAGCACATCATTCGTCGGTGTCTGGATAGCTGTACCTGGGCCGATGAGATAGTATTTGTTGACGGTGGAAGCACTGACGCTACTATTGACATTGCCCGGGAATACAGCAGCGTAATATATGAGCGGCCGTTTGACTACGATGCTCATCAGCATAACTACGCTATCGCCCGGGCCAACAGTGACTGGACCTTCGTATTAGATTCTGACGAGGTGATACCGCCCGAATTGGCTGAGGAAGTTCACCAACTCATAGGCAGCTCCCCGCCATCATATAATGTCTATAAGGTGCCCCGGAAACTGATTGACCACGGTCGCTGGCTACGCTGCTGTGGTACGTACCCTGACTACCAGGTACGTTTTTTTTGCACCGGCCATTTCGTCTATGCGCTGGACAGAGTACACCCTCGGGGTATACTAAAGGAGCCCTGCGGTCTGCTGCACAATGCTATCTTACATTATTCATTCGACGACTTAGCCGATCACATTGACCGAATCAACCGCTGGAGCACAATGTCAGCCCTGGACTACTATCATCAAGGCAAGCGACCAAGCGGTTTGTACCTATTTGTTAGATTCTGGGTTACCTTCTGGCACGAGTATGTGCTGCGCAGTGGTATCCGTGACGGGATTGCGGGCCTAATGTATTCTGTGGTCCGTGCCGCTGAATCTTTCACTAAGTATGCCAAAGTCTGGGAAATGGCTAACGGGACTTCGGCGATGGACCTGGAAGGCGAATTGGCTCGCAAACGGGCAGCAGACCGCGACTTGTTAGCCGACGAGCGCCAGCCCGATTTGCTGCGAGCGGCTGCTGACGACGCTGCCGAGAGATGATACCCTGGACACGAGAATGATACGGGCCTTGCCTACAGGGGCGCTCTGCCTCTATATATCGCGGATAAGCCAGCACCAGGCTTCAGCGAAGTTGGGCCCATTGTAAACGAGTGCGAATAAGTAGAAGTCCGTAGTTGCTTGTGTCCGTTATTGAGCCAGTAGCCCTTCCATATTACCCCCCAGAATCTTGGCTTCGTCTTCGGCACCCAACCCCCAACTGCGAATCCAGGCAATGTCATCGCGCAGGCCCTCAAGGTTATTCTTATTGTAGGGATAATCCAAGCCGTAGATGATCCGCTCAGGGCCTACTGTGTCCAGTAGGAGTTTCTGGTGGTCACCCCACAGGGCGTAAGGGAGGTAACGTCCCGACATCTGGGTGAGGCCGGCATAGCAATTCTCGTTGTTGTGCAGTACGGCCAGAGCCTGGTGGAACATCGCAATCCCCCCCATATGTTCAATGATAAGAGGGAGGTTGGGGTGACGCTGAGCAACGTCGTCGAGCAGAAAAGGCATATATTTGCGTAAGTGCCATCCATGCACGCCGGTATGAATGGCTATGGGTAACCTCAGCTCTTCAGCCGCCTGCCAGTACGGCTCAATACTTGGATCGTCAAGTGCTACGCGCATAGTCGCGGGATGCAGTTTCAGCCCGACCAGACCCCGCTGCGCCCACTGCTTTACCTGGGCTGCTGCCGCCGCGCCGGTCGGGTGTATGCTGGCAAAGCCTATCATCTCCGGATAATTCTCAAGCTCCTGGAGCAACCACTGGTTTGCCTCAACTCCCTGCTGGGCCTGGAAAGGGGCAAATACGACCGCCTGGTCAATATCCAGTCCACGCATAATGCGCCGCAATTCGGGCAAAGTACCCATGGCCGGGTTGGTCTTTACTTCCAGCCCGAATCCGTTGCTCGCCACATGGCAATGATTGATTAACATTACCTTCTTACCTCCTGACATCCATGTTACTCAGTTAGATTCTTAGTTTAGTATAGTTCTTCCCGTCTTACAAGCAGCTTCCTTCCTCGGAGTCTAATCTTAATGACTTGATATTGAAATAGGCAAGTGAGAAAAGCGTGGCACCCGTGGCCAATTGACACAGGGCGCATTTGGTGATATAAAGATAGACAAACAATTACCGATAATACTATACATATCGGCCTACGTTTGTTAAAACAATCGCCACTATGGCAGAATTCTATCACGATTAGGAGGGAATCCCGATGCGAAATTTGTGGGCGTGTGTATTGTCGGTAGTGATGGTGGTGCTGTCGGTCAGTGCTATAGCCATTGCTCAACAGGAAATATGGATAAACCGGGTTGAGGAAGGTGGTCGGCTGCTGGTACCCCTGCGGGGGATTTTTGAATCATTCGGCGCCACCGTGGAGTGGGATGATCCGTACAAGATGGCGACAATCTATCGGGCGGGCGATGAACTCGTTATGTATGTCAACGATCATAATGCGTACATCAACGGACAGCAATTCTATCTCGATGTACCACCAAGACTAATCCGCAGCCGAGTACATGTACCTCTTCGCTTTGTCGGCGAAGCGCTGGGCGGCACAGTTGACTACCACGGCAGTTATGTAGATATCGCAGTGCCCGGGGCCGGCTCGTTAACAGTGTACATAAGAAGCACTGGCGGCCCTGCACCGCACCAGTCCCGTGCTGAAATTGCCCCGTTCACTCGCACCCGTCAGGTCCGCGATAGCGACCTGAGAGGCTACAGCAATTGGCGACTTACCCTGATGAGAAATGAAATCTACGCGCGCCACGGACGCCGGTTTAATAACTCGCATATTCGTAGTTACTTCCTCCGGCAGTCATGGTACAAGCCTGATCCAGGGTACCGTGAGAGTCGCCTGAGCCGGCTCGAGCGGGAGAATGGGGAATATATCCGGGATTACCAGGTTATGAACTTCCCGGTCAATGGCCCCGCGACCCAACCCTAATCACACCCCGCCAGCAGTTACAGGAGGCACGTGGTCTGCCGTCACTGATTGCACTCAACCGCCGAGGGCAGCGACACCCGATCAGTTGGCGGCGCTATGGTGTCGTGTTCTTCGCTGGGTTGGCGCTGGCGGTAGCAGTTGTCGCCAGTGGCGATGAAGCCCGCCTGTCGCTGACCTCGAAGCCAGCGCATGCCAAGGTATTCGTCAATGGGTACTTCAAGGGCTTCACGCCATGCACGGTCAGTATTTCTTCGGCGCAGGCCGCACCTCAGCAATATCGCCTCACCCTCCTCCTGGCAGGCTACCAGAAGTGGGACAAATATCTGTCACTGACGGCAGGCGCTACCAAGACTGTTAATGCACAGATGGAGAAACTGCCCGACCCGCTGGCCGGTAAGACCATCTGCATTGATCCGGGGCATCCCTCAGAAACCAGTGCGGGGACCAAAGGGCCGTCGGGCGTCACAGAGAATCACATAAACTGGGTGATAGCGTTGAAGCTCAAATCGGCGCTGACCGCTCGCGGAGCCAATGTGGTGCTGACTAAGTCTGCGGAGAACCAAAAAGTTACTAACCGTCGCCGCGCACAGATCGCTAACGAGAATAACTCCGACATTATGATTAGGCTGCACTGCGATGCGGCGCCCAACTCCGGCTTCACTGTCTACTACCCCGACCGGCAAGGGGAAAGGTATGGAGTTACCGGACCTGCGCCGACAGTAATCAACGCCAGTCGTTGTGCGGCCTCGCTGATGTACCAAGGAATGAAAGAGATGCTGACTGCTCACCTTGCCGGGCGCGGCATCCACGGCGACTCGGCAACCTATATCGGCAGCCGACAAGGCGCACTGACCGGCTCCATCTTCTCTCAAGTACCAGTATTGACGATTGAAATGTGCGTCTTAACCAATGCCTCTGACGAGCAGTTTATTGTATCCCTAAGTGGTCAGCAACTGATGGTGCAGGCGCTACAGAGGGGCCTGGAGACTTATTTCGCTGAGAATTGATTGGTGGCGGATGAGGGCGGAGGTTGCCCTGACTGCGATGTAGCTACGCGGATGCGGCCCGGATAAGGGGCACGGCTGTGGCCTCACCGCGACAAAAGCCGCCCGATGTGGTTTCTGACCCTGTCCAGAGTGGCCGCCTCACGCGTGTACGTTTCCAAACTCTTTACCACCCCATCCACCCGCTTATCAGATACTTGTCGCGAGCCTGACTTGCAGGCTAACAAATACAGGTATTGGTAGTCTTCTATGCCATCCCGAATGTTCTCCAGACGAAAGGAAGTAACTGGGCCGAAAACTCCCACCGTCTTACCCGGGTACAGTAACATCCCGTCGCCGTACCTTTCTGGATATTTATCGACGCGGCCCGCAGGATTTTCCCAGGGGTCGCCGCTCCGCCAGGCCACCACGCCCCAATACAGAATACCCACAACTCGATACTTCCACATTTGCCAAAAGACAATGCGTGGTTCTATACCGTCGCAATCTGTCAGAAAATTCGGGTATGGGGGGCGGCGTGAGCAACACACGTACCACCATACCTCGTCACCGGCCTCAGCCCGCTGGGCCATGGCTTCGCGGACCGCTGGGTCTGAAAACAACGGCGCAAACGGACACCATATCTGCACTGAGTTGTCTGCCAGTTTCCAAAAAGGCTTGCCCCCGGCAAACTCGCCCGGAACCTTGCGGTTAAAGCAGACGAGTTGACGAAGATCGGGATGTGAGGCGCGCATAGCCTTACCAATCTGGTGGATCTTGGCAAATCTCTCTGCTTTTTTGGGTTCATCAACGACGCGAATGTAGGCCTTGTCCAGCCAACCGTGCTGCTCAAGGCGGTTAATCAGCCCGGGCTCCACATTGCCCTCGCCGGGAATTCGGTAGGAACTCAAACGTGGGTCACTCAGATACGGGGCCGCTTCTGGCGAATCCAAGGCTACAGGCAGGTCTCTAACCGAGATGCGTCGCTCCAAAAGGAATTCATAATAGCGCTTAACCAAAGCGGAGGCTTGTGCGCTGCCGTCTGCGACACCCTCGTATTCCAGGATTGGGCCGCTTAGAGTGAAGGCGTTGCGCACAATCGGCTCGTCTGGTAGCGTGAAATTCCAAATATTCACCGAAATTGGTATAGTATGCGCTGGTTCATTCTCCGCAGATACTGTGACTCTACCTTTATATGGCCCTGGTGGGGTGTTTTTGGGTATTACCCAGGCAAGCCACACCGGTTGGTTTTGGCCGGCTTTTACATCAAAGGGCCTTAGCGGAGCGAGCGGATCGGGGTAGTCACGGTCGTGCGCCCCGAGATAGACGTACTTGACAAGCGATAACGAAACGGCCTGTGGGCTAAGTTCGTAGCCCCGGCTGTGCCGCAGCGGGGACATCGCAACTTCAACTTGTGAGAGCGGCTTCTCCTGCGCACTAATTACCAATTGCCCGGCGATGTGTTCATTACGTGCGGCATACAACTTTAACCCTTTGGTGGGCATATGGCGGGCTGGTGTATCGCGAAAAATCTTTTCCATACTACTCGCGGGCCAAATAACATACGCTAAGGTCGCTGTATTGCTGATTAGTATCATAACAGGGATTAGTAGAACATATCGCCGCGCCACTGGCAACACCTTATTGCTCTCCTGTCCAATACTACCCGAAACTTTAGCAGTCAACTCACACACGGCCGGTGGGGCTATTGAAACATTTGACTGGCGAATTGCTCAGCCGAGAACAGCCGCAAGTCCCCGAGCCCCTCACCTACGCCCACCAGTTTTATGGGCAGGCCCAACTCATAAGTAATACTCAGTACTATCCCGCCCTTAGCGGTGCCATCTAATTTACAAACAATCAACCCGGTTACGCCGAGGGCCGCGTGAAATTGGCGGGCTTGATTGATAGCGTTCTGGCCGGTGGTAGCATCTATGACCAGAAGCCGCTCATCCGCTGGCCGACCTAACTCGCCCTTAATCACTCGGCCTATCTTGGCTAACTCCTCCATTAAGTTGCGCTTGGTATGCAGGCGGCCCGCCGTATCTACAATCACTAAATTGTGCCCCCGGGCCTGCGCTGCCTTTAAGGCGTCGTAGGCGACAGCCGCCGGGTCCGAGCCGCTCTGCTGGCGGACTATATCGCAGCCCACGCGCTGGGCCCAAATCTCCAATTGCTCTATGGCGGCGGCCCGGAAGGTATCGGCCGCCACCACCATCACTTTGTTGCCCGCCTGCTGATACCAGTGGGCAATCTTGGCGATCGCGGTGGTCTTGCCTACACCATTTACCCCTAACACCACGAAGGTAGTCGGTGAAGTAGCCCCACCGTTCAGCGGTGCCTCGTAGGGCACTAACATCTCCTGGACCTGAGTGCGCAGCAGTTCAGGCAACTGCTGTGACTCAGTGATATTCTCGCTCGCGGCCTGCTCCTGCAGTCGCTGAACCATCTCGGCGGCCAGGGTGGCGCTGACGTCGGCTTGGATGAGAGCTGCTTCCAGTTCTTCGAGTAACTCATCGTCAATTATGGCGCGGCCTCGCAGTACTGCGCCTATATTTCGGAATAGACCTTTCAACACAGTGGTGATGCTCTTTCCCTGTCAACTGGTGTCATTTTGTGGAAGCAGCCTTTTTGTCGCGGCCGCCGTTGCTGTTGTAGGAGCGACATTCTTGTCGCGCCTGCGCGCTGAAGCTGCTTCGGCAGCGCAAGCGCGATTACATCGGGGCAGGAATGCCCCTCCTACAGTAAGGATAAAGGCATAACTATGGTCTGATTACCGAGTAGATACCCGAGAACCAGCAACCGGCTCGGCGGCTACTTCCTGTGCCGCTCGCTGCTCAGCCTCTCTTTGCGCTTCGGCTAACTCTACCGATATTAGTTTCGAAACGCCCGGCTCCTGCATAGTTACCCCATACAGCACGTCAGCGGCTTCCATTGTATTAGGGTTATGGGTGATGATGATGAACTGGGTGTACTGGGCAAAATCCCGTAGAACATCAGTGAACTGTTCGGTATTGGCCGCGTCCAAAGTTGCGTCAATTTCGTCCATAACGCAGAAGGGGCTGGGTTTAACCTTAATCATCGCCAGGAGCAGAGCCAGAGCGGTAAGAGCCTTTTCACCACCGGAAAGCAGCAGCAAGTTTTGCTGACGCCGACCCGGTAGTTGAACGATCACGTCAACACCACCGGCCAGCGGATTGTCTGGGTTGGTAAGTTCCAGCCGCGTGTGGCCACCCCCAAACAGCTGCTGAAACAGTTCATCAAAGGCCTGGGCTACCTGATGGAAACTTTCCAGAAAGACCTCCTGGGCCGCTTGATCTATCTCGGTAATTACCTGGAGCAGATCCGCACGAGCCTGCTGCAAATCATCAAGTTGACTGGTGAGGAAATCTTCTCGGGCCTGCAGCCGCTCGCATTGCTCAATGGCCCCAACGTTCACATAGCCTAAGCCTCTTATTTGGTTGCGAAGTTGCTTGGCCTGACGGCGGGGCTGGCTCCGCTTGAATTCCACCGGTCGCTGTTGCACGGCTTCCTCAGGGGTCAAGTCATATTCGCTCTGCAACTGCTCTTCTATCTGTTCCAATTGCGAATCGTCCCGGGCAACGGCTAGTTCCGAGCGGTGTAGTTCTTCGGTTTGCTGCTCGCGGATGTCTTGGAGCCGATGCCGCGCCGCCTCTAACCGACCAATAGCCTCCCGCAGTGCCGAGAGTTGCTGGCGGGTCTGCTCAACCTGCTGGCGCAGCCCAGTCGCCTCCTCCTCAAGATGGGTAGTCTGGTCATCTGCCGAGTCCAGAGTTTCGTTAACCTCCTGTTCCGCCGCCTGCAATTGTTGAAGTTCTGCCTGAACCCGGTCAGTTTCCTGGTCAATGTGACGCAGTTGCTGTTGGGTCTGCTGATACATCTCGGTGGCGGAGTGATGCTTCTCCTGCAACTGGGCCAATTCCACCTTCGCCTCCGTGAGTTTTTCCTGCTGCCTATCCAACTGTTCGCGGCCCAACTGCTCAGATTCTATCTGTTTTAATTCGCTGTCCAACTCTTCCAGTTCGTGCCGCAGGCCCTGCTGCATTCTCTGGGATTCAACGGCACCGCTGCTGGCTTGCTGGCGGCGTTCGTCCAGGTCTCTTATCTCTTGGTCAGTCTCATTGGCAGCAGTAATGGCCGCACGAAGTTGGTCGGCAACGTGCTTGATCTCGCTCTCAACGCGACTGATTTCCTTGTCCGTTTCACTTAATTGCGTGGTGCGCGCCTCGCCGGACTCAGCCAACTCTTGGTTGCGCCCTTCCCACTTCTCCTCGGCCTCCCACATCTTGGCTAAGTATCCCTGCAAGTCATCAAGGTCTTTCTCCAGTTGTCGTAACTGGCGGCGACGATCAAAGGTGGACTGGACTGCGTTGTCCGTCTGCCCGCCACTGATTTCGCCGTTGGGGCCCAGTATCTGGCCATCCAAAGTCACCAAGCGTGCCGGTCCGGTCAATCGTGGCCTAATCCGATAAGCCGCATCCAGGTCTCTGACAATCACTACGTCCCCTAACAGTCGCTCAAAAACTCTGGCTAACCGCTGGGGATACCTCAATACGGACGATGCTACTCCGACTACGTCAGAACTGCGGCCCATCGCTACCGCGGCTGGTGCGGCAAACTGGGTAGGCGGGGGGTTAATCGCTAACACTGTGGCCCGGCCGGCTCGCTTATCTTCCAGGTAATCCACACACTGTCGGGCTTGTTGCTCGGTCGCTACCAAGACCCACTGGAGCCGGTCACTTAGCCCGGCTTCAGCGGCTACTTCCAAGCGGCGGGGTACTTCCAGAAAATCAGCTACCAAACCCTCAATCCCATCCAGATGGCCCTTCTCCGCAGCCTCTAACAGAGCCCGTGGCCCTTCCTGGTAGCCTTCGTGGGCTGCCTGTAGTTCTCCGAGAAGACTCTGCCGTGACTCAGTTGCGGCAACTGCGCCGGCTAATAGATCCCGCTTGTGGCGATGATCGCGGAGCGTACGGACGTACTCGGCATGACGCTGGCGGATCTGCTGAATCTGCTCCCGTATCTCTTGGCTCTGCGCCTGGAGAGTTTCAATCCGTTCCCGAGCCGTCTGGAGCACCTCTTGGGCCTGCCGTTGGCGCTCGTTCATTTGTTGTTTTTGCTGCGTCAGGCGGGCAATGCGCCCCTCGAGTTCCTCCTCCAATTCCGCCAAGGCTGCACTTTCGTTATCTAATCGGGCCAGTTCTCCGGCCAGGTCAGTGCGCCGCTGGTACAGTGCTTCTCTGTCCTCCAGGGCTTGTTGATATTGCCCTTCTCGTTGGCTATAGGCTGCCGCCAATTCTTCTGCCTTAACCTGCTGCCGCTGAACTATCTTCTCGTATTTCTGTTGTTGTTGCTCAAGGGCATGCTGACGCGCTACCAGTTCCTGACGGCGCTGTTGGGTCTGTTGGCGAGTGGTCTGCAATTGCTGGCGGCGTTGGTCAATAGCCTTCCGTCTCTCCGCGGCCACAGCCTCGGCCCCCTGCCGTCGGCTCAACTCGCGTTCCGCCGCTGCGGCCTGCTCCCGTAGACTGTCCAGTTCATCAGTCAATTTGGCCACTTGCAGGCTTGTCTGCTCGTACTCAACCTCCAGAGCCGAAATCTGATTGCGTGTGCTCTGCAAGTCGGCCTTAGCCACCACAATGTCACTTTGTGCTCTCTGCCGCCTACCGTTACGCCGTTCATAGTCATCAGCCAGTAGGTATAATTCCAGTTCCCGCAATTCCTCAGCCAGATGCTGGTATTCCCGGGCCACCTTGGCTTCCTCGGCCAGCGCCTCACGCTGGGAACTGAGTTCGTAGAGTATGTCGTCCACCCGCGTAATGTTCGCCTGCGTCTGCTCTAACTTCCGTTCGGTTTCAGTGCGGCGCATCCGATATTTGCCGACGCCCGCAACTTGTTCGAGAAGTTCACGGCGATCCTCACAGTGGATGCTAATGATAGCGTCAACCTCTCCCTGTCCTATCACCGAATAGGCTCCCGAACCCAATCCAGTATCCACCAGAAGTTCCTGGATGTCCTTCAGTCGCACGCTATTGCGATTGAGCAGATATTCGCTCTCCCCGGTCCGGAATAGCCGTCGCCCCAGCACTACCTCGGAGTAATCGCAAGGCAGTTCGCCTTCGGTATTGTCTATGACCAGACTGGCCTCCGCCATTCCCAGAGGCCGCCGCTGCTCGGAGCCGGCAAATATCACGTCTTGGAATCCCTCGGTACGCAGAGTCTTATGACTCTGTTCCCCCAAGGCCCACAGAATTGCATCGGTGATATTGCTCTTACCTACGCCATTGGGGCCGACAATTGCCGTGATACCTGGTCCGAATTCAAGTTCGGTCCGCTCGGCAAAGGTCTTAAAGCCTCGCATCTGTAACTTACTCAAATGCACAGTCGTTCCCCCTCTTGGGGCTTAGGAGCGGCATCCCTGCCGCGACATCAACGGCATCTCCACATTAGTCGGGGCAAGGATGCCCCTGCGGCGAGTGAAGAAGCGGACCTCCCTCGCTGTCAATCAGCGAACCAGAATATCCGGGCGAGCAATCTTTTGCCCTTCATAATTGACCTCTATCATTGGCCAAGTCTGAGACTGACTAATGATTTCGGTCTGGTCCGCTCGGGCTATGATGGTATCCTCTGACTTGGTGCCGGCAATGGACGGATTCCAAGCGAAAGCCTGGTCCTCCAAAACGGTGTGGAGGCTTTCCAGGCCGCCCTTGTAGTCGCGGGGGGCATAACCGGTGGCTCCACCTTGGTGATGCAAGCGCCACTCGTCAGGATAACC
The DNA here is from genome assembly GCA_029820565.1 of Candidatus Zipacnadia bacterium. Lineage (GTDB taxonomy): Bacteria > Armatimonadota > Zipacnadia > Zipacnadales > Zipacnadaceae > JALGTV01. The sequence goes on along the minus strand of JALGUR010000031.1, from coordinate 406 downwards.
GGTTTCTTTGTATACTTCCGTAGCGGGTGAAGGCCGCATCAATCTGGCAGACTGCTGCGTGCTTATCTACTAATTCGGCGGGTAGTTCTCCAAAGTGAACCAGGCGGGTAGCCGATATTCCCAGCCCCCACTTGCTGCCTCCCACCACCAGCATAGCATACCGCTCCAAAGGCTTGTCGGTGGGGACAGGGTGGCGATACCTGTAAACCCGCTCATCGGTAGCAATCAGCAGCACACCTGGTGTGACCCCAGCGGCCATAAGTTTACCAGCCAGCAGCGCTCCTATCTCATACTCAGTCATCCCCGGCTCTATCTCACGACCTGTCTCATCCAGGGCTTGCGCAGTTACTCGCCCCACCTGTTTATAACGTTCTATCTCCGGTTCCAGCAACTGCCACCGCAACCC
>JALGUR010000030.1 GCA_029820565.1 Candidatus Zipacnadia bacterium | reverse complement strand
CGCCGCCTGCCCGCCGAGTTGATGCGCCGCCTGCTGGAGCCAACGGTGAGCAGTACTGCCCGACCCAGCGATGGCCTGCAAGCCTGCGGCCAGCAATATGCCGAGCGGGGCCAGACACACCACTGAGTATAGGGCGATGGCCGCGGCGAAGATGTACCCGGCTCCGAAGCCAAAGCGCAGGTACGCCACCCGCAACATGCGCCACCACAGACCAAGGGCGTCAGGCCATCGCCTCTGGCGCTCGCCAGGTTCTTCAGTTGGAGGCGCTCTGTCCAGTCTCATAGTTTAGAATGGCATTTCTCCTCAGGCCTTGCCACCGCCTCCCGTAGGCTCGCCGGATCTCTTCGTCGTTATGTCCTTATCGGCGCATGGTCTCCACATACCGCCGCCCATCATCATCGCTCATCTTCTTAAATCCTCCCTTGCGCTGTCGGCCCGTTTTGTCGCCGGCTACGCGCCGCCTGTGCGATTGGGGGCTATTCCGCGCTCTCTGGCTTCGGCGGAAAGAATAACCACCGACGCGTGTTCAGGGTCCACACAATAAAGACGGCTACGGCCAGGGGGACAAGGACTTGATACAGGACTTCGTCCAGCTCCAGGAAGAACCTGTCGGATCCGAAGAGACTTTCATGAGCGCGGGCAAAAAGCAATGGGAACCCACTCAGCCCAATCAGATAACCCCACACACTCCCCAGCCACCAAGCCCAGGGACGCAACAGGCTGGTGGCAACCGCGGTGACGAGGCCAACTGCTCCCCACAAGCCAAAGTACACTACCAGGAAGGCCTGTGTCCCAGTCTCCTCTGGAGGGATAGTCGGGAATTCTAGTACCCCCAGAAAACACATATACACTGCAACTGCCCCAACAGCTACGAATATGCCGCTCGTGACATACACCGCCCAGACCGACGGCCTGGCCTTACCCTCGTCAGTGTCTGTAAGCGTATTCATCTGGTTTGACCTCCTCTGAAAACTTGACGGGAATTACCAGGCCAGCCTACAAATCCTACATTCTACCATTTTGTCACTTTTCCCTTCCCACGCCAATAGTAACGTCTTGCCTTGCGCATCTATAGGTATTGATATATAATGTTAGTGATTTGGGGCCGTCTCAAGCGGCTCTGGCATGACCAATGATTGGAAACCACGACTCTTCCCCAACTGTGGAATTGGACGAAGGGCGATTTGAATAGAGGTAGGAATGCAAATGGCAGTCCAGCAGACGTTAGTACCGGTTGACGAAGCGACTTTGCAGGCAGTGGCGACCGAAGAGAAAATGGACTTAGATACGCTGCAAGCCCGCGTGCAGAATGGCGAGGTGGTGATATGGGGCGAGGCTGACGGCGCCGTTAAGCCCACGGCCATCGGCACGGGTTTGCGCACCAAGGTCAACGCCAATATCGGCACTTCTCCTGACTTCTCCAATTTAGAAGATGAACTGGATAAACTGCACGCGGCCCTTACCGTCGGCTCTGATACGATAATGGATTTGAGCATCAGTGGCGACATAGACCGCATTCGCCGCGAGATTCGGGCGGCCTGTGATGTGCCCCTGGGGATAGTGCCTATCTATCAGGCGGCTATTGAGGCCCAACAGCGTTATGGCAGTATTGACAAGATGACTGTAGACCAGATATTTGAAGTCATCGAGCGGCAGGCAGCCGATGGTGTTGACTTTATGACGCTGCACTGTGGAGTGACCCGTCGCAGCGTCGCCGCACTTGACAGTAGCGAGCGCGTTTGCGGCATTGTTAGCCGTGGTGGCAGCATGTTGGCTAAGTGGATGGAGGACAACAATGCCGAAAATCCATTGTATGAGCATTATGACAGGCTCCTGGCAATTTTGAGGAGGTATGGCGTATCTGCCAGTCTGGGCGACGGCCTGCGGCCCGGTGCGGTGGCTGATGGCTCCGACCGCGGCCAGATATCTGAGACACAAGTACTCGGTGAGTTGGTGCTGAGGGCCAGGGAGAGCGGAGTTCAGGTTTTCGTGGAAGGCCCCGGCCATATACCTTTAGACCAGATTGCTGGCAATGTCATATTGCAAAAGCGCCTCTGCCATAATGCCCCTTTCTATGTCCTTGGGCCTATCGTTACTGACATCGCTCCTGGCTACGACCACATTACCTCGGCTATAGGCGGAGCGTTGTGCGCGGCGGCTGGGGCCGACTATCTGTGCTATGTTACTCCTGCCGAGCATCTGGGCCTGCCTACCACCGATGATGTAGTGGAAGGCGTCATCACCGCCCGCATTGCTGCCCATGCTGCTGACATAGTCAAAGGCGTCCCGGGCGCGGCCCAGTGGGATGAGCAGATGTCGCGGGCTCGCCGCGATCTGGACTGGACGACGATGACAGAACTGGCCATAGACCCCGGAGAAGTGATCCGACGACGCGGCGAGCGAGCCAGCCTTGATCCCGCCGCGTGCTCAATGTGTGGTAAGTTTTGCTCGATGAAGATTGACCAGACCCGCCACCATGCGGGGACTTGAATATGTAGGGGCGGATGTCCGGCCCTGGCTGCTGTAGCCGAGACTGTTGCCATACCTGTAGGAGGGGCATCCTCTCTGTCCTGAGCCTGCCGAAGGGTGCCCCGATAGGGGTCTATCCGTGCCAGCCTAATCTTACACAATTTATTCTCGCCAGCAGCCTGTAATTACCTTTTGCAACAGTCTCAACCATAGTCGTACGGCGAAAGCGCGATGGCGTAGACGTGGATTGCAGCAATGGGCGGAAGTTGCTACCAACTTGCGCCCCTACAACCATTTCTGTTATGCTGTCCACTTTCACCTGTCCACTGTTCACTGTTTTGATCGCGGAAGGAGTACCAATTTGCTATGTCTATTATGCGCTTGCGTAAGATATTCAATAGGCCGGTAAGAATGCGTATCGGCAAACGAAGCATTTCTCTGGGTAGCCCCCTGGTTGTTATTTTCTGGGGCATTGTGGTTATTTTCGTCATCGGTGCCTACACTACATTCTCAGGGTCTCCCCAGCAGCAACGCGCCGGCCCGCAGGAACGAGAGGTAAGCAAACTTGTTTGCCAGGTGGGCGGATTCAAAATCCCGCGGCGTCAGTTCGAGCAACGACTGGCCTTGATGGTGAAAAACCAGCCCACCAAGATTGATATTCCCGAATTAGCCTACATCAAGACCAGCCTGCTGGACGGCATGATCCAGCGCCATTTGATGCTTGAAGCGGCCCGGGCCGAGGGGGTTAAAGTCTCTGGACAGGAAATTACAGGCGAGCAGGATCAGCTGGTAGACTCGGCAATCAGTCGGCGCTTCCCGGACCAGAAGGATTTGCGCAATTTTCTCCAGCAGCAGCAAATCTCCTATGAACAGTACCGCCAGAAAGTCCGCGAGGACTACTATGGCGACGAAGACGTCATCCGCGAGGACCTGTTGGTGCGCAGACTTGAAGATTTGGTCAAAGGTCGGGTTACGGTTACCGACGAGCAGGTCAAGGAAAATTATACCGAGGTAAAACCTCAACACATATTAATAAGTCCGGATAGTTTTCTTAACCCGCCTGCCGAAAAGGAGCCAACCGATGCCGAGGCGGAAGCACAGCCCCCACTATCTCTGACCAAAGAGCAGGCCGAGGCTAAGGCCCAGCAGAAGGCTGAGCAACTGCTCCAGCAAATCAAGGAGGGTGCCGATTTTGCTCAACTCGCCAAGGAAAACTCTGAATGCCCCAGCGCCGAAAAAGGTGGTGACCTCGGATGGGTGCGCCGAGGGCAGATGGTCAAGGAGTTCGAGCAGGCCGCCTTTGCCTTGGAAGTGGGCCAGATAAGCAACATTGTGAAGACCGACTATGGCTTTCATATCATAAAGGTAACCGACCGCCGCAGTAACCTGCCCGATGACTTTGAAGAAAACAAAGACAACTACAAGCAACAGGTCCTCACGCGTCGTCAGGAGCAGGCCTGGGGAGAGTATCAGGACAGTCTGGAGAAGGAAGCCAATATCCAGATATTTGATCCGGAATTGAAGGCTAATAAACTTCTGGAAAAGGGCAACAAGAACGAAGCAATGTCTCTGCTGGCCGAAGCCGCCGAGAACGATCCGTTCAATATGTCGGCTCGTTATCAACTCGCTCAACTTTGCCGGCAGGCGGGCGAAAACGCCGCCGCGGTTAAATATCTGCAGCAGATAGCTGAGGATTCCGAAGGCGCCTCCTCGGCCCAGGTTCATTTGGAGTTGGGCGAACTACTCAACGAGCAGGGCATGACCGAGGAGGCCTTAGCCGAGTTCACTTCCGCCTCTGATTGGGCTGCCGCACCTCAGTATGGCAATTACTTCATACATACCCGCCTGAAGACCATATTCCAGGATATGGAAAAGCCTGACCTGGTCAAGCAGGAAGACGAGTGGATGGCTGAATTCCGCAAGCAGCAGAATATAGGTCCGACCGGGCCGGGCACAGTTACTCTCCCCGGAGATTAGTCAATGAGCAGCCTGAAGATTGATTGCCCAGCCGTCGAGCAGCAACTAATTGGCTTTATTCGCGATTTCGTCACGAGCGCCAGGTTTGCCCGGGGTGTGTTAGGCATATCGGGAGGCCTGGACTCCACAGTGACTGCCTTTCTGGCCGCTGAAGCATTAGGGCCTGATAATGTCCTGGGTTTGATTTTGCCTTATAAGACTACCAGCCCCGCTTGTGTTGACGATGCCACCACAGTCATCCAGCATCTGGGCATTCGCAGCCAGACCATTGACATAACCCCGCAGATTGACGCCTACTTTGAGCAACTCCCCGACGCTGACCGGCTGCGCCGCGGCAATAAGATGGCCCGGGAGCGCATGGCCATAATCTACGACCATGCCAAGGCATGGCAGGCCTTGGTCTTCGGCACCGGCAATAAAACGGAAGCCTTGTTAGGATACACTACGCTGTGGGGCGATATGGCCTGTGACCTCAAGCCCTTAGGCGACTTATACAAGACTCAGGTGCGCCGGTTGGCCCAGCACCTCGGCGTACCTCGGCACATTGTCCAAAAGCCGCCCACCGCCGGCTTCTGGCCCGGCCAGACCGACGAGGGCGAAATGGGCATCACCTACGCCGACGCCGACCAGATTCTGTACCGCTTGATTGACTTGCAACTCCCCCCTGAACAGATAACCGCCGCAGGCTTTGACCGCTCTCTGGTGGATAAGATACAGAAAATGGTGCAGGCCTCCGCACACAAACGGCGTCTGGCACCAGCCTGGCAGATTGGTGGGTCTACTTAGTTAGTTCCTGTAGTACTGGTATAGCAGGTGAAGGAGCCAACTTATGCGCAGACGGCCTCTGGCACTTGGGACTTGGGTGGCACTCGTTGTGTTCGGAGCTATCGGCACAGTAGGCCTGTTCATCATGATCCGGCTTATTGGATGCGATGGTATAGTAGACGTCGGCAGCGTTAGCGGCATTGAGGAGCGAATTGGTCTTCATTTCCCGCCGGCCACGGCACTCATCGAAGCTAGGTATGAGAGCGTCGTGATGAGTGCGTTCCTGACAGCTAAGTTGCAGATGCCTCGAGATCAGCTGGACGCCTTTCTCAGTGCGCCACCCTTCCTGGGCCGCACCACGCGCTCTGAACGTGTCTTAGACGACAAGTATGGTGAGCTCTATCGCTTCAGAGACTGGCACCCGGACGCGGCGACAAAGTTCATCGCTACCCACGCGTTGTACCGGGACAACTTATACGCCGTTTGGCTACTGACCGATATCGCTGACCCGCAAACGGCCATCATCTATCTACATTGGGAGCTGCAATAGGTAAGGTGACATTGACTTCAGGAGGCAGCCGCGAATGAAGGCATTCCGTCTGCGACATCCCGTGCTCTTCTGGTCCGGCACGCTGGCCGCTATTATCGAAAGCGCAGTGGTGTGCCCAGTTTCGGGGCTGCTTGCGCGACAGATTCCTTATGCCGCAACTAGCATAGCTCGGTACGATCTCATCCTACCTGCCCTGACAAGGACGCTCGTATCATGGCTTCCCTGGCTAGCACTATTTGTCGGACTTTCCGGGCCATTTGTGCTTCTTATAAGTGTCCTTAGCAGCGGCTTGACGCGACCGGCGCGTGTCGCCCTCGTGCTCCTAGCCCTTTTTCTAACGACCCTAAATCTGGTATGGGCACAATCGGTACTTCTTGTCACGTAGGGAAGTCGCCAGGCGCTGAAGAGGAGTTTCTATGAGAGATATGAACTCTGGAGATAGTGGGGAAAACAGCCAGGCCGGTACTCTATATGTGGTCGCCACACCTCTTGGCAACCTCCAGGACATAACACTGCGGGCGTTGGAGGTGCTGCGCGAGGTGGACTTAGTGGTGGCCGAGGATACGCGGCACACGCGCAAGTTACTATCCCACTACGAAATCCATGCTCCTTTAGAAAGCTACCACGGCGATAGCGGCCCGCAGAAGGCCCAGCGTATTCTGCGCACTCTGCAACAAGGCAAGAGTGTGGCCTTGCTATCTGATTCGGGTACACCGGCCGTCTCGGACCCCGGTGCTGAACTGGTCGCGCTCTGCCAGCAAAACGGCATTAAAGTAGTGCCCATTCCTGGCCCCAGCGCTGTTACGGCCGCATTTTCAGTGGCGGGAATGTCCTCGGCAGGATTTATGTTTGCTGGCTACCCGCCGCGTAAGGATTCGGAGCGCCGCCAGTTCCTAACAGAAATCTCCCAACGGCCTCTGCCCGTAATCTTCTACGAATCCCCCCAACGGATAGCATCCACGTTGCAAGACTTGGCCCAGATTTGCCCTGAACGCAGGATATTTATAGGCCGGGAACTTACCAAGATGTATGAAGACCTATCGTGGGGTACAGTCCGCCAGACGACTGCTCGGCTTAGCAATGAAGAACTGCGAGGCGAATTTACCGTAGTATTAGCCCCAGCCGCCCAGGTCGCCACGCAACCCTCAGTGGATCAAGAAAACCTGGAGCAAGCAGCGAGGGAAATGCTGAAGGGCGGGCTCAGCACCCGCGACACTGCCCGTATCCTTCAGTTGGCCGGGGGGCTGAGCCGCAATGAGGCCTACGACCTGGTGCAGAAGGTCCACCACCCTTGAGCCTATTTAGCTACCCGTCCCACTCCCGAAACCAGGACAATGCCGACGACTATGAAGGCTGCGCCCAGCACCTTGAGCAGCGTTAGCCGCTCCCCCAGGAACAATATGGCCAGCGTCACCGCCACCAGAGGGTAGGTAGCCGTAACGGGTGTAACCTGCGAGGCCTCGGCCTCCTTTAGTGCTCTGAGGTAGGCAAAGTTTCCGATCACCGGGGAGACCAGGGTACTGGCCAGCAGGAAAAGCATGGGCACGGACCTTGCGGCCGTTATCTCCGGCAGCCAACCGGCCGCCGCCCCATACCCGGCCAGCACAGTGGCGGCGAAAGCCGAACGCAAAACGACGGCCGCTCCCGCCGACAGGCTACCCATCGCCAGTTTGTCAAACACCGGTGCGGTCCCCCAGCCCAGCAACGCAATGAACGCGTATAACAGAGCGGTCCTACTCATCTCAATCTGCCTCCCGGGTAACTAAAGCTGATGTATGATATCGCGCACGGCCGGCCACAGTTGTTGGTAAGCCTGAAAATAATCTTCGTAACGCTGGTGCATTTCGGGGTCGGGCTGGTATACAGTACGCTCCTGTACTAACTGCCCGACTGCCTGAGGAACCGAATCGTACACTCCTGTGGCTACGCCACCCAAAATTGCCCCGGCCAGGCAGCCGCTCTCGGTAACATTAAGAGTCACTACTTCCTTGCCCGTAATATCGGCTTTCAGTTGCAGCCAATAGGGGCTTTTGGCGCCACCCCCGGTCGCGCGCAGCCGCTCAATACCAATCCCGGCCTGCGCCAGATGCTCTACGTTCAAGCGCAGATCAAAGCATATCCCTTCCAGCAGGCCCTTAATGAAGGTCTTGCGGTCAGTGCTAAGGGTTAGGCCAATCAGCGCTCCACGGGCCTGGGCATCCATATACGGGGTGCCCGAGCCGGCAAAGTAGGGAACTAATAGCAGCCCAGTGGGGCCGTCGGGGAGATCAGAGAGGATTATGTCATAGACATCGCGGCCTTCCTGGACAGCCCGCTGTCTGTCGGCCTCCGCAAAATTGTCGCGGAACCACCTCACAATGCTGCCACTGGAGTAGTTGAAGGCGAGTGTCACATACATATCACCAGCCACGTGGGGATAGCAACAGTAGCGAGATTGCTGCATGGTCTTGCTGATTACCGGCTTATCAAAGGCTACAGTTATACATTCCACAGTACCCATGCCATCCACTGCCAACCCCTCGTGGATAACGCCCGCCCCCAGCGCATTCATCGGCTGGTCGTGGCCTCCGGCCACTATCAGGCAGCCGGGGGGCAGCCCCAGTTGCTCAGCCCATTCCGCCGGCACTTCTCCCACTGTCTCTCCGGGCTTTATAGGCTCGGCTAATAGCGCCACATCAAAGTCAACCGCCGCCAGTATCTCCGCCGACCACCGCTTATTGACAACATCAAAGGCCATCGTCCGACCAGCCAGGGTCCAATCTAACCGGGGTGGTAAGCCTAATTTGAGTAGTATCAGGTCCGGCCACAGCAGATACTTGTAAGTGATAGCGTGGACTTCGGGGTAGTTCTCCCGCATCCAGAGCAATTTGCTAAGAGTTAAACTGGAATGCAATGGCATGCCTGTTATTTGAAATATCCTGTCCTCACCCAAGGCTTCGCCTATCTGGGCCACCTGACGGTGGCCCCGTCGGTCCGGCGACATTATGCTGTTATGCAAGAAGTTGCCTTCACTGTCCACCGGGGTAAACGTCTCCCCCATCGCTGAGATACATAACGACTGTACCCGATCAGTGCCCTGATAGCCAGCAGTCTCGCCCACGACCTCAACAAACCCGTCCCATACCTGATTGGGGTCTAACTCAAACCACCCCGGCTGCGGGCGCAGTTCCGGATATTCGCGGTAGGTCTGGCCTAATAGTGTGCCGTCAGCGGCAAACAATACTGCTTTGGTACCGGTGCTGCCTACGTCAATGCCCATCAGGCTCATAATTACGCACCTCGCCGTAAGGTTATGATGACTTTAACGGTAACACCAGGTTTCTGTCAAGGTTGCGCATTGACAGCCGCCAGGGGCTTTGATATAATCCTAACAGTCGTTGTTGCGTTTCCGCAGTTGAGAGGAGTTTGGGTACAAATGGATATTCACGCCATCTTTAACACCTTGCCTCACCGGTATCCTTTTCTTATGGTGGACCGTATCCTGGAAATAGAGCCCGGCCGGCGCGCGGTCGGGATAAAGAATGTTACCATTAACGAGCCCTATTTCACAGGCCACTGGCCCGGGGAGCCTGTTATGCCCGGGGTACTCATAGTGGAGGCGATGGCCCAGGTGGCCGGTATGTTTCTGCTGGCCGGCACCCAGGTCGGTGACCAGCAGGCGTTTTTGGGTGGTATTGACAAGGTCCGCTTTCGGCGGCAGGTTGTGCCCGGCGACCAGTTAATCATTGAGGCCGAACTTATCAAGCGGCGCGGTAGTATAGGTAAAGTCCAGACAGTAGCAAAGGTTGGTGACGAAATAGCCTGCCAAGGCGAACTTACTTTCGCCTTGGTAGCCGCTGATTCCGAGACATCTGCCTAGTATTGTCTGTCTAAATATGAGGAGAAAATGAACACACACCCTGCCGCCATAATCAGTCCCGAATCCCAGTTGGGTGACAACGTGACCGTCAAGCCCTATGCCATTATTGAATCCGATACCCAGATCAGCGACGGCTGCGAAATCGGCGCCTATGTGGTAATTAGGGAAGGCACAAGGCTGGGCGCTAACACTAAGGTTCACACCGGGGCGGTATTAGGCGAACCGCCTCAAGATATGAAATACAAAGGCGAACGCAGTTATCTAATCATTGGGGAGAATAATCTTATCCGTGAGTTTGTGACTATCCACCGGGCCAGTGGCGAAGAGCAAGCCACTCGCATCGGCAGTCACAATCTGCTGATGGCGTACTCTCACATCGGCCATAACGTAGTAATTGGCGATCATATTCTGTTAGCCAATTACGTCGGGGTCAGCGGACATTGCGCTATTGAAGATTATGTAAACATCGGGGGGCTAACCGGACTCCATCAATATGTAACCGTGGGAACTACGGCTATGGTTGGGGGGGCGGCGAAGGTAGTGCGCGATGTGCCACCGTACACCATTGTTGACGGCAATCCGGCCCAACCGCGCGGCATCAACGTCCGTGGCCTGCAACGTCAGGACGTCGCTGACCAGCAGATAACTATACTCAAGCAAGCCTACCGCCTGCTATTCCGCAGTGAACTGAATGTTAGCGATGCCATCCAACGCATAATCGAGACGGTGGAACAAACACCGCATGTAGCGCGGTTAGTTGAGTTCATGCGCCGCATAGAAGACGGCTATCGGGGCCGGCAGACTGACCCACATTAAGCGGACGTGTTCATTATAACGCCTATGTCGTGGCGTGCGTGCCAGTAGTTTATGAGACCCAACCAGGAGATATTCTTTGTCGCCGGAGAGCCATCAGGGGATCTGCACGCTGCTGGACTGGCCCGGCAATTGGTGCGGTGGCGGGGCCTTAAACTGACTGGCGCTGGTGGCGCTGAGATGCGGCGGGCTGGCGTCCAGACCGATATTGATAGTTCCGGTTGGGGTACTGTGGGCCTCGCCGAGTCGCTACGCCGCGTTCCATACTTGTTGCTCCAGAAGGGACGTATGGTCAGACTAATAACTCGGCGTCAGCCGGCTTTGGTGCTGCTGGCGGATTTTGGTGCCTTCAATGTCCGTCTGGCTCGCTCAGTAAAGCGCCATTGTCCTGGTCAGCGCGTCGCGTACTATTTCCCTCCCTCTTCGTGGAGCCGACAGCAACGGGATTGGTCATTTCTGGCTGAACTAACCGATTTAGTCATTACGCCGTTTAAGTGGTCAGCGGAAATCTTATCGGCCTGTGGCGTTGAAGTACAGTGGGTGGGTCATCCAGTGATTGACCGTATCAGTCCACCGACTGATAGGGCGGAGTTTAGACGACAGCATGATTTACCCACTGGTGCGCCAGTTATCGGCCTGTTACCTGGCAGTCGCGACGTGGAACGCCGTTGCATTGGCCCGCAACTTCTGGCCGCCGCTGAAGTCATAAAGAGTAGCCTGCCTGCAGCACATTTCCTCTGGTCGGTGTGGCCGCCGGAGCAGCCCGGTCGCCTGGACCGCCGAGCCGATGAAATTGATGGTATTACGTCTCTGGGCAACAGTGAAACTCTGATTATGGCTTCTGATATGGTAATAACTGCCGCCGGCACTGCGACGCTGGAGGCGGCAGCCGCCGGCTGCCCGATGATAATGGTCTATCGGGGCACTTGGCCGATGGTAATTCAATACTGGCTATCAGATTTTGGTACCCAGTTCTATGCGATGCCTAATATCGTTGTTCAGCGCTCAGTAGTACCCGAATTGATTCAATGGGACGTAAATCCCAAGCGGATAAGCGAGGAAGTTATGGCCATCTACCATAACGCGGCGCGGTGGGACCAAATGAAGCGTGATCTGGCCGAGGTGCGAGCCGCACTGGGACCACCCGGAGCATCCCGACGGGCTGCTGAGATAATCGCCGAACTACTCGGGCTTTCCTCTGACCGACCGCATTCTGCCCAATCCACCCGGCAGCACCCAGCGGAGGATGACATATGAAGGGCTTATGGGCCCTGCGGGGCTTTGCTAAAAAGTATCGGAAGGGACTGATCATTGCTCTGTTGTTGATGGGCGTATCTGGGCTATTGAATGCTCAGGCAGTTTACAAGACCCTGCCGGTGTTTAACCAGCTTTTTGAGGAACTTGTCGGCACTGAGGATGCGGCACAAGTCGCCCGAATGCATGAACTGTTTCATTCTACGCTGGTACTATTTTGCTACTTGGTAGCCGCAGCCACGGTTAGTGGCGGTTCAATGTATCTGAGTGAGTGGCTTGGCCAGAAGGTATTACTGGACTTGCGGGCTACGTTGTTCAATCATCTGCAAATGCTATCTATGAGATTTTTTGAACAACAGCGTTCAGGCGAACTGATATCCCGGGTCAACAATGATACCGCCCTCTTGCAGTCAACTATTAGTGCCAATCTTGCAACCTTAGTGATAGCGCCAGTGTCAATGGCAGCGATGACCGTTTACATGGTTATGCTATCCTGGCGATTAACCCTATTGATGATAGTGGTCGGGCCGGTGGTGTACGTATTTACCCGCTATTTGGGCCGCCGGGTGCGACGCTATAGCCGCCTGACGCAAGAGCGGCTGGCTGACCTAACCACTAACGTTGAAGAGGGCTTCAGCCTTATCCGAGTAATCAAGATATTCGGAATGGAGCCGGAAGTGGTGCAGAGATTTGGGGGAACTGCACAGGGCGTGTTGCGCACTGAGTTACGCGCTGGCCGAATGCGGGCTTTCAGCAGAATAGCTACCGGTATATTAGTAAGCCTGGCCCTCTGTGGCGTTTTGCTGTTTGGGGCCAATGAGATTGTCAGCGGACGGATTTTGCCCGGCAGCCTGGTCACCCTTGTGTTCCTTATGCTCCGGGCTGGTGAAGAGATAAGCCGGCTCACCCGACTGAATCTATCTCTGCAGCGCGCCGAAGCCTCGGCCTTGCGTACCGTCGAACTTCTGGGAGAGACTTGCGACGTAGCCGACGCCCCCGATGCTATTCGTATTGCCCAGATGAAAGGCCGCATCACTTTTGACGGCGTGGAGTTCTCCTATGACTCAGAACAACCCGTACTTATAGATTTCAGCCTGGATATTCACCCTGGGGAGACAGTGGCGTTGGTCGGACCCAGCGGCGCGGGCAAAAGCACTGTGGCCAATCTGGTACCCCGACTGTATGATGTACAGGCCGGGCGCGTTATGGTGGACGATACTGACGTGCGCCAGATTATGCAGGCCTCGTTGCGCTCGTTTATGGGCTTCGTTCCTCAGGAGACACTGTTGTTTGCTGGTGCCGTCAAGGAAAACATCGGCTTTGGCCGCCCTGAGGCGTCTGAGGAAGAAATAGTCGCGGCCGCTCAGGCGGCCCACGCTCATGATTTCATTATGGCGCTCCCTGAGGGATACGAGACGCCACTGGGTGAGCGCGGTGTCAACTTATCCGGTGGTCAGCGTCAGCGCATCGCCATCGCCCGCGCCCTGCTGCGTGATCCCCGCATATTGATACTTGACGAGGCCACCTCGTCACTGGATCGAGAAAGTGAAGCGGCCATCCATAAAGCGTTAGCCACCCTCTTGCACGGACGCACTGCCCTAATTATCGCTCATCGCCTCTCCACCGTCCGCAATGCGGATCGCATTGTCGTGTTGGACAACGGAAAGATAGTTCAGCAGGGCACTCATGACCAGTTAATCCGGCAGGAGGGCCTCTATCGCCGGCTCTACGAAAGTTCTACGGCCCAGCAAACTGGAATAATCCCGTAGCCTATCATTGTGAGCCTAATGACCGATATCACCGACAACCTGGTAATCCGACCCGCCCGGCGTGACGATGTCAACCGGATACGAAAGATCGCCGCTCAGGCGTGGGAGCCCATCTATCGAGGCTTTCGCCAGCGTATGGGCGACCAATTATATGAACGGGAGACACCCGAGGACCCCCTGGCTGTCAAGGCCGAGGCAGTAGCCAACTTCTATGACGAGTATCCTGACTGGGGCCTGGTGACTGAAATTGATGGCCAGGTTGTGGGCTTCATAACGTTTGTGCTAAATCGGGATAAGGGTATCGGTGAGATTGGCAACAATGCCGTAGAGCCTGGTCATCAGGGCCGTGGTATTGGCACTGCCCAGTGCCAACGGGTATTGGAGATATTTCGGCAGGAGGGTATGAGGTATGCCAAGGTTCACACTGGCTTGGATCCCGCTCATGTCCCGGCCCGGGCTATGTACGAAAAAATGGGGTTTGAGCCAATAATGCCTCACGTAGAATACTACCGGAAGTTGTAGGCATAATAGATTTCACTATGACAAAACAACGACCCGCCGGCGACTGGCGGAGATTGCTATACAACCTGATAGTTGTTCTGTTGTTGCCAGTAGTAGCCGCATATCTGCTGTGGCGATTAATCATTCGCGGCAAATCGCGAGAGGGACTGGCTGAACGCCTGGGCTCAGTGCCCGAGCCGATACGCGCTCTTAAAAAAGATAATGACCTGGTTATCTGGCTGCAAGCCGTCTCGGTAGGGGAAGTTGCTGTGGCCCAGCCCATACTTAATCACTTGCGCCTGGCGGCCCCCACCGCCCGCCTGCTACTGTCCACCACCACCCCTACGGGTCGCCAGATGGCCAACAAACTACGGCTGGACCTGGATGGACTTATGTACTTCCCATTTGATTTTCCTGTCATCACCGAACGGGCTCTGCGTGGCGTTGGTCCCGATATGATCGTAATGGTGGAGACCGAACTGTGGCCCAACCTGCTGGCTGCCGCTCACAGCCAGGGGATCGCCACTGCCATAGTCAACGGCCGCATCTCGGACAGTGGCTACCGCAAATATCGGTGGGCTCGCCCACTGTTTGCCTGGACGCTTGACAATGTGGACCTGATTTGTGCTCAATCAGAGCAGGATGCTGAGCGATTCATATCACTGGGGGCCTCACGCCAGCGGGTAGTGATCACTGGTAATACTAAATTTGACGAGAACTTTCCCTACCTGCCCCCCGAGGAAGCTGCTAAATGGCGCCAAGATTTCGGCTTCCTCCAGACTGCGCCTGTCTTTATTGCGGCTAGTACACATTCGGGTGAGGACGAGATGGTCTTGCAAGCCTTTGACCGGCTCCACACACACTACCCGGCTCTGCAACTGGTCATCGCTCCGCGCCATCCCCATCGTGGTGACGAGATCGAACGACTAATTACCGAGCATGGCTATACCACTCACCGCCGCAGCCGACAGTTGGACCAAGCGGACGCGGATAACTCTAACTCAGCACCATCGTCAGCCGAGGTGCGCGTGGTGCTTTTGGATACCATCGGAGAACTCTCGCGTGTCTTCAGCATTAGCACGTTTGTGTTTATGGGCGGCAGTCTGGTGCCGCGCGGCGGACATAACATCCTCCAACCTATGGCCCAGGGCAAACCGGTGATCTTCGGACCTCATATGCACAATTTCCGCGATGTAACCGACATTGTGCTGCGCGAGAAGGCCGCCATATGCATAACTGACCTCAACGAACTGGTGCAGGCCAGTGAGAGGTTACTTTCTTCGGAGACCGAACGCGAACTGTATCAAATCAGGGGACCGGCGATAATTGAGAAATACTCCGGGGCTTCCCCGCGCATCGCTCATCACTTGGCGGAGTTACTTAATCAACGATGACTTCCCCCCTGTTGGGTAGGAGCGATATTCCTGTCGCGACGATAGCCGGGCCAGAATGTTCCTGCAAAAGACGGTGGCACAGCATCGTCTCCGGCCAAGCCCAAGGCTGGGTAGCCAACGCTACCCGGCTACTGCTTGAGGCGGTATCTTACTTATATCTACTCGGCTTGAAGGTGAACCTCGCCTTGTACACGACGGGACTGAAGTCCCTCACTGAACCGGCGCTGCCTGCCATCAGTGTGGGCAATCTCACTTTGGGAGGCACAGGTAAGACCACCACGGTGCAATTCTTGGCCCGTCGTCTCCTGGAGGCGAATATTATCCCCGGCGTAGTGTTGCGCGGCTACCGCCGGATGGCCTCAAGCACCGCCAGGCTGATTGCTGATGGCCAGCGTGTGCTATCCTCGGTATCTGAGGCCGGAGATGAGGCGTATATGCTTGCTGAATCGCTACCCGCGGTGCCCGTAGCCGTCGGTAAGCGGCGCGAGGCAGCGATTAACTTACTGGCCCAGCAAACCACGGCCCAGATAGCACTATTAGATGACGGTTTTCAATACTTCCGAATGAATAAACTACTTGATATTGTCCTAATAGATGCCACCAAGCCCTTCATCGGTCAGCGATTGTTCCCGGCCGGCTACTTGCGCGAGCCACTGTCCCATCTGTGCCGTGCCGATCAAATCTGGATAACTCATGCCGACCAGATAGCCCCCGAAGATCTGGACGATCTCCGCGACACCTTAAGTACGATAGTGCCTTCAATACCGGTCGTTGTCACCCGGCATACACTTCTCTTGCTGCATTCGTTTGATGGACAACCAATGTCCCCAACTCAGTTATCTGGTAGACGTATTCTGGCCGTGTCGGGCATTGGCAACCCCCAGTCTTTTGAGACCACTCTGCAACAGGCCGGGGCTGAGGTTATACCGTTGCGCTATGCCGACCATCACTTCTACCGGAGCGAAGACGCACAATATATCCAGAAAATGGCCCGCGAGCAGCAAGTGGACATTGTCGCTTGCACGCGCAAGGATGCGGTAAAATGGCCAATAGCAAATGGAGCAATACCTGTAGTGATAGTGGATTGTCAGTTGGAGATACTGAGCGGCAGTAGCAATATTCAAATCATTATGGACACAGCCCGGCAGGCGGTAGCCGCCACCGAATATGAATGAGCAAAGACGCCCGCTAACCCGCCAAATCGCCTACCTGCTATTGCGTCTGCTGGTGGTAGCAGTAGCCGGTCTGGTGCGGCTGTTGCCTCTCAGGTGGTTGCGCCGATTGGCCACTGGGGTTGCGTGTATGCTTCGCATACTCGTACCTTCCCGGCAGCGGGTAGCCCAGGAGAATATCCGGCACGTATTTGGTGACCGGTTTGATGCCGAGCAGCGTCGCCAAATCGCTTTCGCAGCCACCACAAATATATGCAAGACTATGATAGAACTGCTTAAGATGCGCTACTTGAGTGCGCAACAAATTACGAAAATGGTATCCCTGCGCGGCCAACAGCATCTGTGGGCTGCCCTGGGACAGGGCAAAGGTGTCATCCTGCTCACTGCTCACTTTGGCAACTGGGAGATGGGTGGGGCACGCCTGGCCATCGAGGGCTTTCCTGTAGTAGCAGTCGTCCGCGATGCCACTGAACAGTTCGCCGCTGAGCTTATCAATGAGGCCCGCCAGCACCAGGGCATAACAGTGCTCGCGCGGGACGACCTTCGGGATATGCTGCGAGCACTACATGATAATCAATGTCTGGCCATTCTTCCCGACCAACACGTCGCTGAAGGGGGAATAGTCGTGGACTTTCTGGGCCGACCCGCGGCTACTGCCATCGGCCCGGCTATCCTCGCCGCGCGTACTGGCTGCGCGGTAGTGCCGCTTTTTGGCGTTCGCCGACCCGATGATACTATTGACGGTTATATATTACCTCCGCTGGAACTATTGGAGACCGGCGACCGTGACCACGACGTCAGAGAAAACACCGAGATGATCAACCGAACCATCGGTGAACAAATCCGAGAGCACCCCGAACAGTGGCTATGGCTGCACCGGCGCTGGAAGGCGGAGGATGCAGCCCAAGGCTAATCCTATTGGCCTTGGGAGTGGTTACGCTGGTTTTCGGCCTACATAGTACACCCGGTTCGACCGGGCCGTGGGTGGACTGAGGGTATAAGCATTATAAACCGCCACACTACTAAAGCCGACTTTCTCAAGCATTCGGCATATGTAGCTTTGCTCGTAAGCCCGCTCGTAGTGAACTTCAGTAAATTCAATTGGCCCACCTCCACCGTTCCACTGAAACCACATTTCAATCCGGCACAATTTCTTACGCTCATCCCAATATGACTTCCAGCGGTACCGCAGTGGATCATTACTCGCCAAATTACTTTGCGTGAACAGGCCTACTCGCAAAGCCCGCTCAGTATTCAAGTCAAAAATAAACAGGCCTCCGGGCCGCAAGCCGCAGTGGATGCTCGCAAAGCAACTTACCAAGCCCTTGGGTTCCACAATATAGTTGAGACTATCATACAGGGAGACGACCAGATCGAGCGTATTGCGTGCCAGTCCCATCTGGCGGGCATCCATTACGGCTACCGGCAGCGGCGGATTACGTTGGCTACACTGCCTGACCATCGGCTCCGATAGGTCTACTCCGACTACTTCATAGCCTCGGCGCCGCATCTCAGCCCCGACCTGGCCCGTCCCGCAGGCCAAATCCAATACTTTATGAGGCCGCGCCTGATGTTCTTGTAGTAAGGTCTCTACGTAATCCACCCATGGTCTGTAGGGCACAGTACGCATCAGATGATCGTAATATGGCGCTACCGGTCCAAACTCGCCTTTGCCAGGTTGGCTCGCCTTCTGTATTACCGGCCGCTCTGCACCAATTAGTCTCTGCCATAGTTTTTCTATACTCATTGCTAATCATCGCTTCGCTCTACAGGCTGGTCGCGTAGGGCAGATTCTCAACCTGCCCGTCAACCCCAGATCGGCGTTTGGGGTCATTCCTATCATATGACCAGTTCAGGTCCCCTGAATGTACTTCATCATCACCAGAGTTCGTGGCAAATCATCCCTGACCGTCGGACCATAATCATCCGCCGGCCACTTTATCCGCACCGCGATCATAAAGCGATTAGCGCGGGCGCGGTTGGCTTGCGTGATTTTCACCCGCATCGGTACTTTAATAAGTTCGCCCGCGCCTAATTTGGGCACCGTCTTCTTTCCCGAGCCGCTGGGTTTCACATGAGCGGTGTTCTCTATCAGTATTTGAATGTTTTCCACATCGGTATCGGTGATGTTCTCAATGGCAATTTGAGCGGCAAAACTACCTCCTATTACTGCCTTTGGAGGTACAGTCATTTCTACCTGCAACGGATATACCTGCCAGGACTGTCGTATTTGACTAAAGGCGGCCGCTCCCGCCAGCGCCCACTCCCGGCCTGGATAAGGCCCCAAGTTCCCGCGCACCGCGGCTCGCGAAATATCATGCCAAAAGCCGCCCACAGTTCGCCCAGCCAGAGGTGCTTTAGGGTCAATGAGTTTCAGATGCGCGGCCATCATCCGCTGATAGAGCAGTTCCGGTGCGGCCGGCCGCCGTGATCTCTGGTGCCAATAGTCATCTACCTGATCACCAGCGGCAATATTGACCACACCCACGCGCATGTAGTCCTGCCAGCCGCGCAGCGTCGCCTCAAAGTGCTCCTGACTGGGCATCTGATACAACATGGGGCAAACCAGCCCTACCCCCGCATCAGTAAGCATAGCCACGTCTTGGCCGTGTTGGGCCCCATGCATCCAGCTGAGCACAAAAACCCATACCGGCTTGGTAATCTGGCCCTCGGTGATGATTTGCTTGACAATCTCGGCGGTGCGGTGCGCTCGCCACCAGTTCCAGTGTTCATACAAGTCAAGTTCTGACCGCGTTTTCCGCTCCTTTTCCACAATACCCGCCACGTACAGCCACTGTTGGTTCTGGGTCATATTTCCCCAGCTGGCGGGCAGTGCCACCGGCATCTCACGCGCAAATGTATCAACCATCTCATAGCCGTACTTACTGCGCAGATAGTCCAGCCCAATAAAGTCCACATTATTGGTATTCTGCATTTGTTTGCAGAAATCTGTCAGATGCTCTACACGCAGAGGATCCAGTAACGAAATGAAGTTTATCTCCGAAATTGTTCCGGTACTGCGAGAGATGTCTTGGGCGTAGTCATAGGCCGGCTTATTCTTGTTAGTATCGCGGGGATAAGTAGCGTAAGCCACAGCCCAAGTACCAAACTTCAGCCCGCGTCGGTGGGCGGCAGCGGCCAGACGGGGGACTGTCTCCAGATTCTCTGTAGCGAAGGGCTTCTCCAGAAACAGCGGGCCATGGAAGGTTTCAGTTACCGCGCCCCGGAACCATAGGCAATCAGCCCCGATAAACTCACACCAGTCCAGCATAGCCCGCCAGTCGCCCGAAGTGCCGTCAGGCCGTCGCACTGACCCGTGAGGGAAGTCTGCTTCCCAAGTGGCGGCACATAACCCTAAAGGGACCTCAGGCGGAGGGCGGTTCTTAATCTGAAATCGGGTTCGGGCCAGACAGTAGCCCGATCCTTCTATTGCCGGTTCCTTGTCCTCTGGCGTTTGCGTTCTCTTTCGCGGTGATACTTTCCACGGCCACGCGCCAACCTCATCTATGGACATTTGGGCCTCAGCCAGGTAATGGCCGGCCTCAGCCTGCCAGGGGATTGGCCAGTAGCAATGATACGTGCCGGCATCCTCGTCATAGTGCGGTTCCAACTTCCTTACTCCTCCTATCGTGATGACTACTTCGTCATCGCGCCGCACCACAATAACCGGCGGTTGAGCCAGTTTCACGGGTTGCCCATCGCGTTTTACTACGCGCAAATCAATTCGGACTAATTCGTAGCGATAATAACTATTGGCATCAATCTGAAGATTGAGGGGAAACATAGCGCCAGAGCGCTGCTGACCTGGACTTGGCCGGCGCTCCCGCCACCAGTTGGCCAAGGGACCGCGCAGCGCCACCAATGCAACTATCAGTGAGATGACCACTACCATACAACTACAGCAGGAAGACTGCTGCTGACGCTGGCGGCGGCGACGTTCTGAGCGGGGTGATTGGGCTTCGGCTAAGTAGAGTCGTTGCTCGCTCATAGCCCTGGCGGTTTGCTACTGTGAGTCCAATAGTCTCGCCGTCTGTTCCAGTGCTTGTTGCACGGCGGTAATTACCTGGTCAACCTGCTGGGGCGTGATTATGACCGGCGGCTCAAATCTAATTACCTTTGGGTCATTGAGGGCAAAGCCGGTCAAAATGCCCTGCTGTGCCAGGCCTGCTATGACCAGTCCGCCAATATCGCTATCGGTGAATTCCATCCCTACTAACAGGCCCTTGGCACGAACCTCCACGACCATGTCATAGTCAGCCGCTACCTGACTGATACCGTCGGCCAATTGCTCACCTCGTTCAGCAGCCTGGTCGGCCAGTTCCTCCTCTTCAATCACTTCCAGAGCCGCTATTGCCGCCACACAAGCCAGCGGATTACCGCCGAAAGTAGAACTATGTATCAAAGGATTGTCCCTGAATACTTCCCAAAGGGCGGGACGAGCGATGAATGCGCCGATCGGTATCACCCCGCCCCCCAGAGCCTTGCCCAGAGTCATAATGTCCGGGCATACACTCTCCCAATCGCTGGCGAACATCTTCCCGGTCCGGCCCAGGCCAGTCTGGATTTCGTCGACAATCAGCAAGACACCGGCGCTGTCGCAGACTGCGCGGGCCGCTGTCAGGTAGCCCTCCGGGGGGATGATGATACCGGCCTCGCACTGAATGGGCTCCAGGATTACCGCCGCCGTCTGCTCATCTACTGCTTCGGCCAGGGCCTGTTCATTCCCGAAGGGAACGTGCACAAACTCGGGTAGCAGAGGATAGAAGGGCTCTTTATACACTTCTCGGCCCGAGGCACTCAAAGCGCCAAAGGTCTTACCGTGAAACCCGCCCTCGGCCGCCACAAACTTGGGCTTGCCCGTGTAGGCCCGGGCTATTTTCAACGCACCCTCCACTGCCTCGGCGCCAGAGTTACCGAAGAAAGTGTATTGTAACTCCCCGGGGGCAACTGCTGCGAGCCGCTCGGCTAACTCGGCTTGCCAGGGATTGAGCAGGACATGACTGCTCAGGGGCATCTTCGTCAACTGACTGCTTACTGCTTCGACGATGTGCGGATGGCGGTGGCCCATAGTGAAGACACCTGGGCCCCCCAAACAGTCTAAGTAGCGCTTCCCGTCGCTGCTAATAATATGGCAGCCTTCAGCGCCCAGTTCCACGGCTTCCAGGCCCATAAACTTTACCAGGGCGGCGTAGCCAGGATTTACATAGTTCTTATACCGGGAGAAAGTACGGACCGCTAACTGTTCACCTGCCGATTCGGGTGACTCCGTAGACATGACGCCTTCCTTCGCTTGACTCATAACATCCAACTAAGACTTACTGGTAATCCCTCAGTAAAAAAGGCCGCCCCGAAGTCTGTTTCTTGCGACCAGGGGCGACCTGCGCACTATGCGTACAGCAGCGCTTGAACGTTCTGTGCGGCTGTCCTCTCCGCAGACAATGGTCGGGGCGGCCGGATTTGAACCGGCGACCTTTTGACCCCCAGTCAAACGCGCTAACCAAGCTGCGCCACGCCCCGACCGGCTTTCTTCCTACTTTGCAATGACTGCCTTTTCCCTGTGTACTGTCCGCGAATACCTTCGGTAGGTCTAACCACCCAATCTCCCCGACCAGCCTAATCGCTGACCCGCCCCGATCGCGGTTATTGCTTTCAGATACCAATCACCGCCCTGGTCAGGCAACGGCCTCCTTGAGTTGTTTGCCTGCCCGAAAGGCCGGAACCTTACGCGCGGGAATAAAGAGTTCCTCCCCAGTTTGCGGATTGCGTCCCGTCCGCGCCTTCCGCTCACGAGCCTCGAAGGTCCCAAATCCTGTCAATTGTACTGCTTCTCCGCGCTGCAGTGCCCCGGTGATTGTGCCCAGAATTGCATCTAGTGCTCGCTCCGCTGCCGCCTTGCTCAGATCGGCCTCTGATGCTACGACCTCTACAACTTCCAACTTGTTCCACTTGCGATTTGCCATTAAGGCACCTCCTATAAAATTTACCATCTACATCTCAACGACCAAAATTCGCCACAGGCCCTCGAATCCCTTCTTCGCCTGCTCCTCTATCTGCGCCACTCCTCCATCTCTGCTTTGTCCGGCCTGCTCATCAATTCCTCTACCGCTTCAGCAGGGCTGGTTCCTTCAAACAACACTTTGTAGACTGCACCAGTTATCGGTGTTGCCACTGCCGCCCGTTCACTTAATTGTTTAGCGGCAATAGTGGTATAGATACCCTCAGCCACACTGCGCGTGCTGCCTTGTATCTCGGCCAGGCTTTCTCCTCGGGCCAGCCGCCAGCCTACCTGCCAATTGCGGCTTAAGCGACTGTGGCACGTAGCCATCACATCACCCCCCCCCGCAATGCCCCAAAAAGTAGCCGGAGCGGCTCCCAATCTCACACCCAGTCGCGCCATTTCGGTCAGGCCCCGGGTAATAAGGGCTGCTTTGGCGTTATCCCCGTACCCCAGCCCATCACTGATGCCAGCGCCAATAGCAATGATGTTCTTCAGCGCCCCGCACAGTTCCACTCCTATTATATCATAATTTCGGTAAACGCGAAAGGCCGGCGAGCCCAATAGAGCCTGGATCCGCGCGGCCGCCTGATGATTCTCCGAGGCGGACACTGTCACGGCCGGCATCCCTTTGCTGATTTCCTCGGACAGATTGGGCCCAGACAGCGCCACTGTCGCATAACTATCAACTGCGCTCAGTTCCTTGGCGAGAATCTCGCTCATTCGCCGGCCACTGCCCCGCTCCAGGCCCTTGGTGGCACTGACTACGATGGTATTAGCCTCCAAGTAATCTGAGGCTTGTCTTATCACCTCGCGAAACCCGTGCGATGGCACTGCTACTATCACAATCGCCGCTTTATCAACCGCCTCACTCATCACTGCCGTTACCGTTACACTCTGCGGCAAAGCGACCTCAGGCCGGTATTGATGATTCTTGCGCTCGCGTTGTATCTGCTCGGCCAGGTCAGGACGGCGGACCCATAAAGCCACCGCTTGCCCCTGCCGCCCTAACATCCAGGCCAGCGTCGTGCCCCATGCCCCGGCCCCAATTATGGCTACCTTCTCCTCACTACTCGTATTAGCCACTCCCTTTTGACCTCGCTCCTCCCTTTTTGCCAATCTTGGCCTCGGTTCCTGTTATCAAGCGGCGAATGTTCGCCGAATGGCGACTGGCAACCAACACCGCGATACCTACCCCCATGCCCAAATACACTCCTGGGCTATCATATACCGCGAAAAACAGCACGGCACTGGCCGCCGCCAGCATAGAGCCTACAGATATATATCGGGTTATCGCCACGGTCACAATCCACAGCGCAAAGGCCGACAGCCCTACTCGCCAATCCAGGGCGAGGAATACGCCCAGGGTGGTAGATACTCCACGGCCCCCCGACAGCCTCAAGTACGGAGAGAAACAGTGTCCCAGCACCGCCGCTAACCCTACGCCTGCCACCCAGGCCTCTGGTGACAGCGGCACACATCGGGCCACCATGACCGGCGCAAATCCCTTAAGAGCGTCGGCCACCCACACCGCCGCGCCGGCCTTTCCTCCCAGTGTCCGCAGCACATTGCTGGCCCCGATGTTGCCGCTACCATATTCCCTGATATCCACTCCCCGCGCTCGCCCTACCAGTAGACCAATCGGAATCCCACCCGCGAAATACGTAGCGATTATCATAATGATACCGATTGGCTCCACTGCACTTCACTCCTGGGCTGATTTCCGCTGACGCACTATTAACTGTATCGGCACCCCATCAAAGCCGAATTCAGCGCGCAACTTATTGACCAGGTAACGACGATACGAGAAATGCATCAGTTTCGGGTCATTAACAAAGACTACGAACGTCGGTGGACCGCTTTTGACCTGAGTGGCATAGTATATCTTCAGCTGTCGGCCCCCTCGCCCCGGGGGCTGATGACCGGCCACCGCTGCCTGAATCAGCCGGTTTACCCGCGCTGTCTCGATCCGGCGCCGGAACTGCTCACCTATTTGTTTAGCCGTCGGCAGCAGTTCCATAAGCCCTTCACCAGTCACCGCCGAGGTAAACAGCAGATATGCGTAACTGGCAAACGGCAGTCGGCGACGCACGATTCGCTCAAAGTCCTCGCGCAGGCTGGCTTCAATTCTTCTAATCTTCTCCGTGCTGACCTCTTCATCCCCATAAGCAGATTCTTGAACCAGGTCCCACTTATTGGCTACCAGCACCATCCCCCGGCCGGCTGTCTCCACTTCACCGGCTATATTCGCGTCTTGCTTGGTAATTCCCTCCGCTGCATCTATTATTACCAGGCCCACATCGGCCCGCTGCAGCGCCCGTAGAGCGCGCAGGCTGCTGTAATACTCCAAACCCCGCCCCCGCTTGCCCCGCCGCCGCAGCCCGGCCGTGTCTACCAGGCGAAACGGCTCACCGTTCATCTCCACAGTAATATCTATTGCATCCCGAGTCGTACCCGGCTGCTCGCTTACTATCACCCGCTCCTCGCCCAGTAGGGCGTTGATAATGGCTGACTTGCCCACATTAGGTCGCCCCACCACCGCTACCGCTATCTCGCCCTCCACTGGCTCCGGTTCCGCCTCCAACTCTGGTAATTGGCCCAATATCGCCTCTACCAGTTCGCCTATCCCCTGGCCGTGAAGCGCGGAAACCTGGAGGGGCATCCCCAGACCTAATTCGGCAAAGACTGTGGCGTCAGTCCTGGGGCTTTCCATCTTATTAGCCGCCAGAATATGGGGTTTGCCGCTGCGCCGTACTACCTCGGCAACTTCATAATCAAGCGAGACCAGTCCTTCCTGCCCATCCACAACCATTAGCAGCACATCAGCCTCTTGCAGGGCCAGAGCCGCCTGGCGCTTAACCTGAGTAATCAACTGGTCGCTCTCGGCACCGGCCAGCCCGCCAGTGTCCACCAGCACGATCTCACGATCATCTAAATCCACTTCGGCGTACAGGCGATCCCGAGTTACCCCCGGTGTCTCCTCAACGACCGCCAAGCGCTGACCAACCAGCCGGTTAAACAGCACCGACTTGCCCACATTAGTCCGTCCAACTATGGCAACAATTGGTAAGGGCATAGTTAACTGGGTTCAGCACTCAGCACTCGGCATTCTGTAACGGCGGAAGTCCACAGCACCTTCCGCCCGTCTTTGCTTGAGCGGCGAAGGCAATCCGACTTTTGGAGGGGCCGTGTCGAGCGTAGCGAGCCCGGCCCGCATGCCGTTGTCGTTTGTATGACCGGAAGTGCGCAGCACCGTCCGCCCGTTGTTCGATTAGTCAACCGCCATCTTCTGCCTGACAATCTCCCGCAATCCCCCCGCGGCCAGCAGCTGCGCCGCAACCCCCGTCAATGGCGCAAAGCAGTATTCTTCCGCCTTGGTAACATTGCGCACTACCCCAGCCTCTAAATCAATTTCCACCTCGTCACTGTCGTCAATTGCCGCGCTGGCCTCTGCACTCTCCACCAGCGGCAGGCCAATATTCAGGGCATTGCGGTAGAAGATACGGGCGAAACTGGCCGCAATCACCGCTCCCACTCCGGCAGCCTTGATAGCAATCGGCGCGTGCTCCCGGGACGAGCCGCAGCCAAAGTTCTTCCCCGCCACGATAACATCCCCCGGCTGCACCTTCCGCAGGAACTCCTCGTCCAAATCCTCCAGACAATGCGCCGCCAACTCATCGGGTTCAGTAAGCGTCAGATACCGCGCCGGAATAATGACGTCAGTATCAATATGGTCACCATATTTGTGCGCTGTGCCGTGGATGAGCATACGATTTCTCCTTTTTGGTTACTGCTGACGCCCTGGATCCTTTCGGGGAACCCCTCTTTTGAAAAAGAGCGGCTTCCCCACACCCCTCCGCAGAAAACTTTAGGATTCAGTGGCACAGGCTTCCAGCCTGTGTTACCCACCTTGTCGCCGGGACGCTACTTCTTGCAGCGCCAGACGATATCGCCAGTCGATGCTCTATCGCGGCCCCCACCCATAACATAATCCCACGCATGGCCGGCATTGTCCTTCAGGTCCAGGCCAACACTGTAAATCAGGAAGCCGTCTCCCTCGCGCTTGTAGACGAAAGCCTGCCCGCTGAACGGATCCTCGCGCAGTTCCCAGGGAATGATCTTGTGCAACTCTTCAAGTGAAACCGGATACTTTCCCCTCTTGTTCTTGTAGGCCTTTAGCGCCAGCGCTGCCTGCGCCAGTCGAACCTGGGCCGTGGCAACATCACGCTTCCCCGCACACCGCGCGAAGACGCTCACGTAGGGCGGCGCTACGACAGCATTCATTATGCAATAGCGCGGAACGGTCTCGATTCCACGTTCCAGTAATTCCCGCGTCTGGACGCTCTCTCGCCAGGGCTTGGACAACTCCGGAATCAACTCGGACATCAAACGTAGATAACTGGCTTTATCCAGAGCGAATATCTTTGGCCCTAATACGCTATTGTACGCCTGTCTCACTGTTTGTACATCGTTGCCTATCAGCCAGATGGCCTTATCAGGATGGTCCTGAATTTCATCGAAGGCACGGATAGCGAGGGCCCGCTCG
This sequence comes from Candidatus Zipacnadia bacterium, assembly GCA_029820565.1. Classification (GTDB taxonomy): domain Bacteria; phylum Armatimonadota; class Zipacnadia; order Zipacnadales; family Zipacnadaceae; genus JALGTV01. Next base: position 22,498 of record JALGUR010000030.1, on the reverse strand, counting down.
CCCCAAAGCGTATGTAGGAGGGCCTCGTTAAGGTTCATTTGTTGAAGGTAGTCAAACAGTTTCCGACAAGCACTCGTCGGTGCAGAGTGCTCGATTAGTGCCTGCTGGAGCGGCAGCAAAGTAATCGACTGGATGGCATAGGCCGTTATCTGGGAAACTATTCTTGGCTCCCGTTGGAGTGGTTTACTCATTGCCAAGCTGACCTGGGCAGTGTCTAAAGCCTCTGCCGTTTCCTCCTGTATAGCATGCATTGCTATCTTTAGGGCTAGAAGCTTCGCACAAGTCCGCAACTTAGTCAAATGGTCAAATTGGGCACGGAAACCGGCTGACCAATCTACCGGAAAGGCGCATCTGGGGCGCTGTGCGGCTGCCGCCAGCAGCTTGATGGCTGGGGCGTTCTTTCCAACAATCTGCTCAAGAGTCGCTACTGACGCAGTTTTTGCCTTCCGCGGATGACTTATGCTATTGTGCAGCTCCGACCAAGCATCTTCATCTGCCTGCGATAGATCCAACAACGTAAATGCCTGCTGATAGAGCGGGGCGGCATTTTCGGCATCGGGTACTTCCGGGGGCATAATCTCCTCGATAGTCAGGGGCTCGCCGGCCGCCTTCATTTTCTCAAGCTCCGTGTTCAGAGCTTGGTCAGCCTGCGCCAACGGCGTGCGGGTCACGTGCACGAGGTCACGAACAGACAAGCCAGCCGCAGCCAGCGGCCTGTAATACAGTAGCCATATGGCCGCCGCCAATACAATTAGAACCGCGATGAATATGCCCGCCACCAGCCCAAATTTCGTCCTTGGACTCCACGCCATCGTTCACTCCTTGTGTCACTCACTGGTAGTCGCACCACAGGCTGGAAGCCTGTGCCACTGAAGTGCAAAGTTTTCTGGGCAGGGGTGCGGACTTCGGCGAGCTCAGCCCAGGCGGGGAAGCCGCTCTTTTTCAAAAGAGGAGTCCCCCGCAGCGTCTTTCCCTGCCTCCCTGCCTCCCTGCCTCCCTGCCTCCCTGCCTCCCTGCACCCCTGTGTATCCCCGAACCCCTGTCACAACTCCTCCGGGCTGCAAATCTTGCCCATAATAGCGGAAGCAGCCGCGATTGCCGGGCTGGCCAGGTAGATTTCGCTGTCGGGATGGCCCATGCGGCCGACGAAGTTGCGATTGGTGGTAGCAATCGCCCGCTCGCCAGCGGCTAAGACGCCCATGTGCATGCCCAGGCAGGGTCCGCACGTAGGTGTGCTGACCAGGCAGCCGGCTTCCAGGAATGTCTCAACAAGTCCCTCCTTAGTGGCTTGAAGATGAATCTGATGGCTGCCGGGGATGACGATACAGCGTACTCCTTCGGCCACTTGGCGGCCCCGGAGGATTTCGGCGGCCACGCGCAGGTCCTCCAGCCAGCCATTGGTGCAAGCCCCGATGACCGCTTGGTCAATTACTATGTCGCCGACCTCCGATATTCCTCGCGTATTCTCCGGCAGGTGCGGGAAGGCAACTTGCGGCTCTATATCATCAGCATTGAATTCATACACACGTGCATACTCGGCGTTTGCATCACTGCTGAAGACTTTGGCATTCTTGTCAGTCCGCTGGGACACCCACTCCTGGGACACCCACTCCAACGTGGTACGATCCGGAGCGATGATGCCACTTTTGGCCCCGGCTTCAATAGCCATATTGCAGATAGTGAACCGCTCGGCCATCGGCAGGTTCTCAATTAGCGGGCCAGCAAACTCCATCGCCATATAGCGGGCGCCGTCTACGCCAATTTGGCCGATGGTGTACAGAATCAGGTCCTTCCCGCTAACCCACTTATTAGGCTTACCGGTGAACACGAATTTGAGGCTTTCGGGCACGCGAAACCAACACTCACCCAGGGCCATAGCCGCGGCGGCATCGGTAGAGCCGACGCCGGTAGCAAAAGCCCCCAGAGCGCCATAAGTGCAGGTGTGAGAGTCAGCGCCGATGACCACCTGTCCCGGCCGCACCAGGCCCTTTTCGGGCAGGATAATGTGCTCAATGCCCCCGCCGGGCCCCTCGTAGAATTGCTCAATGCCCTGCTGGTGGGCGAAATCGCGCAGCAATTTGGTGTTGGTGGCTGCCTTGATGTCCTTATTGGGAGTAGCATGGTCAGCGACCAGTACAATCTTACCGGGATCAAAAACCTTCTCGGCTCCCATCTTGCTGAATTCTTCAAGGGCAATAGGCCCAGTAATGTCATTGGCTAAGACCAGGTTCAGTGGACAGGTTATGAATTCGCCGGGTTTGACTTGATCCCGTCCGGCGGCACTCGCAAGAATTTTTTCACTAATAGTCATAAAACACCTCGGCAGGTCAACTCCGTTAGTATAACGACGAAGTTTGTCTGTATCAGCATACAACAACCTTGCAACGAAGGTCAACACAAGTGGCAGCAGGAGGTTTGACGGCTTCTGTCCTCAATACTATAATCGGATGTAAATTACGGGAGTACTACGCTGGATATTGCGCGTACAAGCCTGAATAATGGAGGGGAGCCACAATGCTAAAGGCAGAAAATTTCGAGCATGCCATAGTGGCCTCCCGGCCGGACCAGATGTATGGGTGGCCGGGAATAACCAGAGTTCAGGGTCAGGAAATACTGGTTTCGGCTTCGGAACGCAAGTACCATGTTGACCCGGTGGGACGAGAAGTGGTGGTGCGTTCGGCCGATGGCGGCCAGACGTGGGGCTTGCCCTATGAAGTTCATGACAGTGAGTTGGACGACCGCGACGCCAACCTGCTGACTATGGCAGATGGTACAATCATCCTCACTTGGTTCACCTCCACAGCATTTCTCATACCAGTCAATGCAGGCCACTACCCCGAACTATGGCAGCAGCAATGGGCCGCCCGTGCTGAGCGTCAGGGCCTTACGGAGGCCACGTGTACGTGCGGGTGGGAGGCTGGTTGGCTAATGCGCTCTACTGACGGGGGCCGTATCTGGGCCCCACCTCATCAGACGCCAGTTGGACAGCACGCGGGGCCCAGTGTGTTAAGTGATGGCCGGCTAATCTATATTGGGTGCGGCACTCGCGAGCCCTTTACTTCAGTTTGGGAGTCAATGGATAAGGGCGACACATGGCAGCAGATAGGCGAGGTCCTGGGGCCCGTCGGGAAGAGCGGGCAGCCAGTTATGAACGAGAACCACGTCTTAGAACTACGCCCCGGACACCTGCTCGCTATGTTCCGCACTCAACCTAGCAGCCTGTCGGAGAACTGTCCGCGGGCCAGTAAATAGTACAACTTAACGGCCTCAAGGCTGGACAGCGAGACCCCATTTCCGGGCCTTTTCGGGAGTATTCCGACAGGCTCCTAGGGACTCTGGAGAGGGCTTCCTGTATCAATCCAATTCCGAGGATGGCGGCCAGACCTGGTCTGAGGCGCGACCCTTGCCGATTTGGGGTTATCCCCCCCACCTTATACGGTTAAGTTCAGGAGCCGTACTATGCAGTTACGGTCATCGCCGCGACCCCTGGAGCATCCGCGCCGTCCTATCGTATGATGACGGGCAAACCTGGGATACGGAACATATCATCACGGTTTATGCGTTTGATGGGCCCTGCGATATGGGTTACCCAGTCTCGTTAGAAGTGAACCCTGGCCACATATTGACTGCCTACTACTGTAACCTTAAACAGGCCACCGGTGAGCCGGAGCCCGCCTATCTGGAGAATGCCGGAGGAATCCTGTACACGCGCTGGACACTGAAGTAGCCCGTGGCAGGCCGCAGCCGATATCCCCTGCTCTGGCTCTTCTTCTATAGCAAGTCTGCCGCATGCAGCGCCACCTTGCGGTAGGCTTCAGCATGCTGTTCAATGATTTGCGGCGAATAGCGCTTGAACCACGGTATTCTCAGCGAACGCTCCGCTTGACCTTCGGTGACCGGTAGCGAACCGCGCGGCTGGCGCACGTCTCGGACGGCGTTCGCCAGGCGGGTGGGCTGGCCATGGCCGTAGATGTCCAGGTCATTGAGGGCCGGATGTAGATGCCAGCAACGTCCGTCTCCCTGTCCACAGTGGGAGCCTTCGGCGCTGACAGCTTCAATAAACCGGGTGTTGGGCAGTCCGCCGAGTTCCTCAGGCCGATACAGCGCGCCTGGGGCGTACCATCCGCCCATAGTGCTGCCCGAGTCTTTGGCGGGGCGGACCCCTCTTACTCCGGGCACTTCTTCCAGCAGGTCACAGAAATAATTCATAGCCTTTTGAATCTCGGCCATCCGTTGGGGGTACTCGGCAAACTGAGACCGAGCCATCGCCGAAGAAAACTGGTTCATACGATACTTGTAACCGCCTACGGGCACACCTATCTGCGTATATGGCGTCAGTTCGGGCAGAGTGATATCACCGGCTCTTGCATAGTGTCCGAACAGCAGAGCCCGCTCATAAATACGCTGGTCGTCAGTGATGAGAATGCCGCCTTCACCGGCGGCCAGCGATTTACCGGACATAATAGACATAGCCCCAACATCGCCGATCGTACCGACCATTCGCCCCTTGTATAGGCCACCATGGGCGTGGGAGACATCCTCAATGACTTTGAGGTCGTGAGCCTGAGCGAGTTCCATCAGCGGGTCCATATCACAGGGCATCCCACCGGAGTGGACCGGCACAATGGCCTTAGTATTATCGGTAATACGCGCCGCCACTTCTGCCGGGTCCAAAGTCAGGGTCTCAGGGTCCACATCAGCAAATACTACAGTCGCTCCCAACGAGAAGGCGGGCATAAACGAGGCCCAGTAGGTATTAGCCGGGGCTATTATCTCGTCACCGACGCCTATCTCGCAGCCAAACATTGCCCCGTGCAGCGCAGCGGTACCATTGTTATGACACAAGGCATATTTCACCGCGTGCCAGCGGGCAAATTCCTCTTCAAACTGACGGGATATATCGGTCCCCGACATACTCCGGTTGTGCAATACTTCCAGGATAGCCCGTTCGTCAGTGTCGTCAATAATGGGCCACTGGAAGACACTTTGGTCATCATCAACTACGGCCTTGGGGCCACCAAACAAGGCCAAGGGGCTTTCCACACTCATACTGAGTAATACCTCCTGCTGAAATAATGGATTATCGTTATTTGGCACTCTTTTCCTACCGCTGGCCCCTGACGGTGACCCGGACCATCCGCACGCAGTAATGGGCGTCCATATTCAGGTCCATCTCTGGGTAAGGCTGACCGACATGATGTTGGCTGCCGGCCATAATCGTTATCTTGCTGCAATCAGGGACTGAGAACCGGGCTGAACTGAGGCCAGCCTCGCGCCAGCCCTCGTCTATTCCTTTCTCCCATATCATCCCGTAGATGTGAGTGCCCCACAGATTCTCCACTTTCATCTTCACCCCGCTGCGCGGGAACTTCCACTCAACCGGCTCACCCACAAGTATGACATACCCGGGCGGTATGCAGGCGCTACCTATCACTTCCACCGCCACAATCGGCTCCTCCTCCACGAAAGTGATCGCGCCGTACGGCGGGATATCCAACTCAACCCCATCCATATTAAATTCCGCGCCCGGAGGCTCGGTATGCCCCAGTTCCACGCAGAAATTGGCATAGTTGAAGGGAGCATAATATTCATACGTGACCGGCACAAACTCAGTGCGCTGCTGCGACTCATTGTTCTCTACGATGCGGGTCACCTCAAGTTCCAGGTCAGAAAACTCACCTGGCTTGATCTCGCCGCTCTCCCGCAGCGGATTGCGCAACCGTGCTCGCTCGATTTTGCTATTCATTAGATGGTACTCCTTTGAGTAGTTGATTTTCACCTATTACAGCATGACACCCTAATCTTATCATCCTATATCATTGAAGTCAAGCAGGTCACTGACTTTCGCCGCGCCGGGCTTAGTGGTTCAGTGACTGGCCTTTACATCATAATAACCTTGTGCTATAATACCAGATGCTGGGCGCTTAGTTCAGGGGGAGAACGCTACCTTGACACGGTAGAGGTCGGTGGTTCAAATCCACCAGCGCCCACCACATTGCTTATGGCGACCGCGGCAAGTTCCGCGGTATTTTTTACATAAACTAACCGCGCATTGCCGGGCAGCAATGAGGCCCTTGCCGCTCCTGGATGCTGAGTGCTGGACGCTGAATCCTGTCCGTTGTCAAGGAGAATCTCCCGATGGCTCAAATAACTCTGACCTTGCCCGATAAGTCACTATTAGAAGTGGAGCCGGGCAGCACCGCCCAGCAAGTGGCCGAGATGATAGGTCCCCGATTGGCTGAAGATGCAATGGCAGCTGAAGTCAATGGTGAAGTTGTGGACCTCACTATCCCGCTTGAACAAGATGCCACCTTTGCGGTTCTTACTTTTGATGACCCCGGGGGGCAACGCGTCTACCGCCACTCCATCGCTCACGTGATGGCTGATGCGGTGCTGCGTCTGTTTCCCCAGGCCAAGCCCACTATTGGTCCAGCCATTGAGGACGGCTTCTATTATGATTTTGATGTTCCTGAACCGTTCACTGAGGAAGACCTGTCTCGCATTGAAGCGCAAATGCACCACATTATTGACGCTGACGCACCGTTCATCCGGCGGGAAGTCTCAGCTCAACAGGCCCGTGATCTCTTTGCTGATAATCCATACAAAATAGAGATGATTAACGACCTGGAGGAAGAGGGCGAACAGCAAATTAGCCTCTATCAGCACGGCGAGTTCGTCGATCTGTGCCGCGGTCCTCATCTGCCGAGTACGGGGAAAATGGGCGCGTTCAAGTTGCTGTCGGTGGCGGGCGCCTATTGGCGAGGCGATGAGGCTAATCCTATGCTCCAGCGCATTTACGGCACGGCCTATCCTAACGCGCAGATGCTTGAGGAGCACTTAAAGCAAGTTCAGCAGGCCCTGCAGCGCGATCATCGCAAACTGGGCCGCGAACTGGGACTATTCACTTTCTTTGAAGAGGCCGGGGCGGGTTTGGTTTATTACCATCCCTACGGTGCGATGCTGCGCCAGATTGTCTGCGATTTCACCGTCCAACAGCACCTCAAGCGGGGTTACCAACTCGTGCGCACCCCGCACCTGATAAAGAGCGATATCTGGGAAACTTCCGGCCACGCTCAGCAGGGCTATCCAATGTATTACACCGACGTTGGCGGCCAGTCCTATGGTATCAAACCCATGAACTGCCCGGGGCATATCCTGATATATAACTCTAAAACCCGCTCGTACCGCGATTTGCCTATCCGTTATTTCGAACTGGGCACTGTCTACCGCCACGAGCGCGGCGGAGTGCTCCACGGCTTGATGCGGGTCCGTGGGTTCACTCAGGACGATGCTCACATCTTCTGTACGCCCGACCAACTTGCCGGCGAAATCACCGGGGTAATTAGATTTGCCCAGGATATGCTCAAGGCCTTCGGGTTTGAGGAATACAGCGTCTACCTAAGCACCAGACCGCCCAAGGCGATGGGCAGCGGTGAGGTTTGGGAGCGCGCCACCGAGGCCCTCACTGACGCTTTGGACATGACGGGTATGGAATATGAACTCAAGCCCGGTGAGGGCGCATTCTACGGGCCGAAGATTGACATTAGCATCAAGGATGCCCTGGGCCGCCTCTGGCAAGGCCCGACGATCCAATGCGACTTCAATATGCCCGAGCGCTTTGATGTAACCTACATTGGCGAAGATGGTCAACCCCACCGGGCAGTGATGGTGCACCGGGTGGTGCTGGCCGGCATTGAGCGCTTTCTGGGTGTGTTGATAGAACATTATGGCGGAAACTTCCCTGTATGGCTGGCGCCGGTTCAGGTCAAGGTGCTGCCCATCACCGATCGCAATCTGGAATATGCGCACCAGATTGTGTCTCAACTGCGGGAGGCAGACTTCCGCGTGGAGATAGATGAGGCCCCCGCCACGCTGCAGGCTAAGATCCGTGATGCTGAATTGATGAAGATACCGTATATGTTAGTGGTTGGGGACCGAGAGCAGGAGTCTGGCCAAGTAGCCGTCCGCAGCCGCGAGGCAGGGGACCTGGGCCCGCGGCCGTTACCGGACTTTGCTGATTTGCTGAAGAAGGAAACAGGTCCCAAAGGAGCGAATAGATAAACTGAGATTGTTCCGGACTGCCGTTACTCACTACGAGTTGCAAGTGATGGCACGTAGAACACACTATTTAGTTACATTGATACAGGAGTTCACATAGTGCTAACGCAACAGGAAGCCGATTTCCTAATAGAGACTCCAAAGAGGTTCGTTGATGTAGACCCGATACAACTTCCCAGCCTGGGACAGTCTCTGTCCTTCAATCTGGCCGCTATACACACCCCCGAGACGTTTCGTTTGGACGTGAACAGGAAGGGCGTTATCAAGATATCCAAGTACACGTGCCAAGGCAGATACAGGACTACAGTACATCTCCTGCGTCTGGATGTTGACGGGCCGCCTCATACCAATCCTGATGGCACCACGCTCGAAGGTCCCCACCTTCATAGATACCGGGAAGGCTATGACGACAAGTGGGCTGAACCAGTTGACCCGACTGTGTTAGCAAACTTGCCCGATCTGGTTACGACTTTCTGCCAGTTTGCGCAACTATTTGGCGTCGAACATATCCCTGCTGTACAAGGGGGCCTCTTCTAATGCAAAGATTCGACTGCTCGCAGTTCGTCGAGCAATACCTGCATTGGCTTAGAGAGAGCATCAGGGCTGTCCAGGTCGGTGAGGTGTGCGAGATAACAACGCCCTTCCTTGACCGTCACAACGACCACCTCCAGATCTATATCAAGAGGATGGACGAAGGATTTGTGTTGACCGATGACTCCTACACTATTCAGGACCTGTTGCTCTCAGGTTGCGACCTTACCACCGAACGCCGCCGCAGGCTACTCGATACCATATTGAACGGGTTTGGAGTCCAACGCATCGAAGACGAGCTGACAGTCCAGGCTGATGAAACGGACCTTGCACAGAAGAAACACAACCTCATTCAGGCGATGTTGGCCGTAAATGATCTTTTCCTGACAGCACAGCCTACGGTGGCTGCGCTTTTTAGAGAGGATGTAGAACGGTTCCTTAGGGCGAACGAGGTGAGATTTACTCCCTCAGTAGGATTTACCGGACGCAGCGGCTTTCACCACACATTTGATTTTGTGATTCCTGCATCCGTCGAGATGCCTGAGCGCGTCGTTAAGGCGATAAATATGCCGACTCGCGACAATGCCGTCGCATTTATGTTTGCCTGGCAAGACACTAAGGAAGCACGCCCGGAACGTAGTTCCGCCGTTGCTATGGTAAACGATACGGAGCGCCCTGTCTCCGCGGACTTCGTCTCTGCGTTTTCTCAATACGAAATTGAAGTGATTAAGTGGGGCGAGCGGGAGGAGAAGGCTGGACTACTCACGAAGTAAGCGCAGACCCTGGGGCCCCTGCGCCGCCAATTTCCTTGCTTCCACTTCCTCGAGACACTATGGCATCCAGTATGTATCTCTCGCAGGGCAGTTTTCTATTAGGAAGACACACCCGTGTCCGTAGGAGATCCCACTATGACCATCACAATTGACACCTATCAACCGGGCGACGAAGAGCGGATGAAGCAGATTGCCGTGCGGGCTTTCTCTCGCTTCACGCGTTATGCCCTGGACTTTATGTTGCCCCCTGAGAAGGTCAAAGAGTTGTTTTATGACGAGGCCGCCGAATACGCCAGACGCGCCCAGCAAGGGGAAGAAGGTTTTGCCGTATTTGCAGCGCGACGCTCGAGATTGCTCGTAGGCTATATAGTGCTGCGCATAGACAAAGACCGCTCCGAGCATTTCGGGATGAAGTGGGGAGAGATTACCTCGTTAGCCGTAGACCCGGATTATCATCACCAGGGCATAGGTTCGGCCTTGATTAGCCGGGCCATGCAGTGGTTCACGCAGCAAGGCTGTGATTACGCCGACGTGCTCACCGACCAGAATAATATTGCCGCCATACGGGCCTATGAGGCAGCCGGCTTCCGCGTAATCTACAGTGCGCTTACCCTCTCGCAGAAACTATCCGATTAGCCCATCCCCGGCCCGCCCAAGTGAATTCCTATTGTTGGTAGCCAGTCATACAGGAGGAATTGCACTCTACCGATGAGCAGCGATATACGGGCCATTACCGTGTTGCCAAAGCCGGCACCAAAGGCCACCATCAAAAACCATACCCCTACTCGTGAGACGCGACCCAATAAGCCCTCGTGCCGGGCGGAGAAGTAAAAGTAAGCGAGGGTACAGATGACCCCCATCACCAGTAACAGATTACTAAACCCCGTCAGGAAATCATATCCCCCATTGGCCCCGCGGGGCAGCAGCGGCAGCATGGTGCCATGCATCTGCTTGAGAATAATCTCCTGGACGCTTCGCGGTATGCTCAGACCCGCGTACAAGCCCATCACGAAGGCAATCGGCCAGCGCGACAGCCAATCATACTTGGGCACAAAGCGGCTGAATATCAGTAGCCCTAGGAACATAGGTACGAGCAGAGTGTACCTTGGGCTCGTAGCATCGGCCAGCTCTGGGTGCCAAACACGATCAATGAGCGGAATGATGAGTGGCTTTACCAGTTTGGGGAGCAGCGCCTGGTAGTAGAGGATGACCGCGCCGTAGGCCGCCGAGATTCCTACAAAGATATGCTCGGCCACCTTGTAGACGGGATTGTCGGCATACAAGAAGCTGTAGATAGCCAGGGTAAGTAGCGCGGCCACCCAGATGCCAATGATCTCCGTGGATAACCCGAAAATGGTGCTACTGGTAGCTGCTGCCGCAGGCATAGACGTACCTCACAACAATCAACGGCGACGAGTGAACGCGAAGTAGCCGACATTCCCTAGAGTGACAAACAGTATTATCAGCAAGTGGGCAACCGATTGCGAGCCCATACCCAGAGTTCCCAGATCTCTGTGATTGATCAGTTCCTCGTACTCGGCAGCCCCCTTCAGCCCATTCAACATCCCGATCATTTGGCCCGTCTGCAAGAAGGGATAGTAGTCGGTGGCCATTACCCCGGTCACACCCGCCGCCACCTTGACTTTGTACGGCCCGTGGGCGTAGACAATCCACGCACCCGGGGTATTACCCGTAGCCAGATCAATCACGAGGCCAATATCATCGTAGTTATGGATGCCTGCCATTACCGGCAACTCGTCAATGGCCCGCTCCTGGGCATCCTCGGGGAAGGCTCGCCTGATATCCTCGCCAATCTGGGTGATGACCGCTACAGGCTGCGGCTTATAGCCGAGGTTCACCCAATCAACTCCTTCCTGCTTGTCGAGGTCCTGGGAGACCGAGGAGAACGCATCCTGGCACATCGGCGGGCCAGTTAGCGCCAGGGCTACCCCCAGCAACCGTAGATTGCGGGAGAGAATATGCCTGGTGAGGGCTTTGGCCATTGGATGGACTTCCGGCATCCCGGACGGACCATAGTCAAAGGCCACCATCACCGGCGTACGCGGGGGCAGGTTCTCAATGGCGTCGTAGAGCGCCTGGGTCCGGGGGTTGGTCTGCCCGGGCGGTAGCTCCAGTTGAGTCAGGAAAGGCACCCATACTGCGATGGCTATGAATACGAAGATTATGCGGCGGTCAAAGAATAGCAGCTTCTCCCACATTGTAACCAACCGAAGCCGGGCAGCCTTCGGTTTACCGCCCCCCTCCCAGATGGGAACGTTCAATTCCCAGTAGAATACGCAGAGATGTAGCGATCACCCCGAGGGCAACGCCGAACATGATGCCTCGTTTAGCCGCGACCGTGGGGACCGACATTATCCACTCGGTCGCCTCCGGCACTTGCGCATAGATGAACTCACCGATGGGTACTCGCCCCAGCATCACTACTACGGCGGTCAGCAGGAGTATGGTAGCCTCCGGCGTGCGAGCGCGGAAGGTCCGATAGGCAGCTGAAGCAATGAAAAAGGCCAGGAGCGAAAATATGGTGGCCTCCAGAGGCACTTGCACGTTCATGAACAGCCAGTCGAACAGCGACCCGGGCTTGGCACCGTGAACAATGCCCACCATGAACATTACGGCGAAGCTGATCAGGGCCACAAAGCTGTAGCCGTAGCCCTGGCGGCGCCGCCGAATCTTGTCTATATGCGTTCGAAACAGGCTCTGCAAACCCAAAACCAGGGCAAAAGCGCCGATAATCATAGTCCAGTCCATCAGCGCCTTGTAGGACTCCTCGAACGACGGGTGAGGCACAAAGAACTGGACGATCATAAACGCGCCCGCCAGGAAGCCAAGTCCAATTGGTATGTGTAAGCGCATAGTATCTCTGCGTTCGGCATTCAGCACTCAGCATTCGGTATTGTCGCATTGGCAGTTATCTGGTGCCGTGTAGAGCCTTCTGAGCGCTGAATGCTGTTCCTTCACACTTTGAACCACGATAGGAACATCTCAATAATATCCGGGGCCACAAAAGTGCACACCGTAGCCAGAGTTACACCGATGATGATGGCCGCACCCAATAGCACTTTGCCCATGTCCTGCCCTTTCAGTTGGGCCAGCAGCAGGGGATTACGGGATAGATAGGCGCTGGCGGCGTATAACTCCTCGCCCATCAGCGTATAGTCGCACGCGGTGATGAAGAAGGGAAGCTGCGTGTCGGCATCAGTGCCCGCGATCTGTATTGCCCCCGTCATATTGCCGGTCTCGGCCAGGATGAGGGCTTCCGCATAGAAATAGCCCATAAAGAAGATCGCGGCGGGCTTCTCCCGCACCATTATCCCATCCACGGCAGCCGTGTAGCCAAACTGGCTGTCAGTGATGAAGTAGATATTGTCCGGCTCATAAGCGTCGGGCTTGCCTGCTTCAGTATAAGCCTGGTGAACAATCTCCCGCTCAGCGGTCATCACCAGTGGATCATTACACGGAACAATTAGGGGAGTCTCATACGCGGCCGTGCGTTTGGCCAGATGCCCGAGGATTAACATAGAGGTGATGGTCGCTATATCGCTAATCCCGCTGAGACCACTCACGTACAGTATCGGTCGGCCCATTTCCGTGGCCCGGCCGATGGCATCATTGACCGCCTCCAGGCCGGCAATGGGGCGAATGTACATCTCCCGGCGCCGTGCATAGTAGATGCAAAATATGACTATAGCCGAGTACAAAACCACCACGACCAGGACATTAGTATGCTCAGGGTCGAACCACTTGACCTCTGCCTCGGCGCCAGACTCCGGTGGTGGGGGCTGCTGAGCTACTGCGTTACTGACTATCAGACCCATCAGCAGGGCAGTTACACTTATTAGGAATAGCATTCGTTTGGCTTTTTGCCCAATCATTGCTGCATCAACTCGATGTTGGCGCGCGGGACCGTAATCTGGCGGCCATCTTCCGATTTGACCTGCGCTACCCGCACCTTGGCTTCAGTCTCAATCGTCTGTAACTCCTCGGGCAGCGCCGTCACCGCACCCAGGAGCCCGAAATACGGGTCGCGCACTATTCTTACCGGACTACCTATTGTCAGGTAAGAGACTGTCGGCTGAGGGGCCGCAGCCTCAGCACCGAGGTGAGGAATTATCACCTCGGGCCGGATTACGCCCGCCCGAATCTGCGTGGCTCCGTTAATAGAGGCTTTCTGATCTTCATGACGCCGTAACAAGTTAAAGGAACGCTCGGCCATCGGCATCTGGCCGAAGCCTTCGGTGATGACCAAAGTAATGTCCAGGTCCTCCTGTCCAGTGATGGCCACGCCCAGCGGCTCGCCCAGAAAGCGGTCCAGATCGTCGCCACGAATACCCCCGACTACCACGCCGGCTACTCCTATCTCACAAGCGTGCCGCAGAGCCGAGTAAGTCACCAGCGAACCGCCGACCACAATCGCTCCCTGGCATTCGTCGGTGATGTCTTCAGGCTGCAGCACCTCATCAGGTGCAGCTGCCAATAATCTCAGCTTACCGTGAATTTCGCCGCCTACGCCGATAATCCCTTGCAGCAAAGCCCCGTGACACTGTACAACCACCCCTTCGCTACCCAGCACTTCCACCACAGTCCCGTCAACATAGGCACTGACCTCTACTGGCAGCGGTTTTCCCCTGATTAGGACCTGGCCGGTTACATCACTGATATTCTCCACCGTCCCGTCTACGGGAGCGCGGGCTACCGAGTGGAAGATGCCCCACAATGCCTTGTACTCGGCAATTATCTCGCCACTGTGTACTGCCTCACCTTCCGCTTTGAGCATAAATCGGGGCACTTCTTCAGGACTGAGATTCAAATCGTGAGCCACATTGACCGTGGTTACACTGCCGGGCAATTCCGTAGAGGCTACAATGTCCGTGGCGGCGACAGTTTGTCCCTGGGTAACGTGTACCTGCCCGGCCAGAGGCAGACGCCGGGTCTTGCGCAGTGTTACTGATTCAGATACCGTCAATCCCGGAGTATAGGCGTGAGTTGTAGGCATTATCGGTTACCGCCGCCCGTAAAGGCCGACGGTCTCCTCCCAACTTTGTACCAGTGCTTGGCGCTCAACGGGATCCGGGGGCAGTTCCAAGGGACGCCCTCGCGTATCAATAATCAGGCCCACGACTCCCCCCGCTACTGAAGCGGTGACCGAATGGCCCCGTCCAGCACCGACATCGTACTGGCGAGTGGGGTCAATTGCCACATTGCGGCTTTCGCCTTCGGGCAGTTCTATAAGCCGCAGTTGGCCAAACGGCACGGAGATTGTCCTACCATTGTCGGTGAAGACCACTTGCACGCAGGGAGCGCCGCTGCGACCCTGGCCTACCGGTGCCAGGCAGGTGCCGAGATGAACCAAACAATCGCGCTGAAATACTTGCCGCGCTGCCTGCGGATGAACCTGCGCTAATACGCCCAACTGAGGCATCATAAATATACTGTCCACTGCCAGCCGGGTAAGGCCCTCAGGTCGAAAACCATCAATGAGCATCATCGCGGCCTGCACCCGTCGTGGCGCGTGAGATAGTATTCCCCCGGAGCCAACTAACAAGTCCAATTGCATCATGTCTACCAAGGTCTGCTCACCGGCCTGAACCTGGGTGAAGGCCTCGGCAATGTCACGCTCTTGCTGGATACCTTTCAGGCCAGTAGCCAACATCTTGTGTTGCTGAAAGGCCAGCCGCAGCGCCTCACGAGCCACCGCCTGCTCAATTCTTAGCCCCTCCAGTCCCTGAGGTATGGTGGTGGGCCGGATCATCTTATTGCGAATGCGGTCGGCAAGATGGCCAGACTCTACCGGCTCGCCGAGCCAGCGCAGTATATTGGCCAGGCCCACCTCGGCGACCACATTGGCAATTGAATAACTCATACCCAAGTTGGCGCTCACTGTCCGATTAAAGACACCATCAAAGACACTGAAGACGTCAGTGGTGGCTCCCCCGATGTCTACTCCCACAACATTAATGTTCTGCTGGTTAGCAATATCTTGCATAATATTGCCCACAGCCGCCGGCGTGGGCATAATGTCAGCATCAGTCCAGTTGATTAGTTCAGCATAGCCGGGAGCCTGGGACATAACGTGGTCGAGGAATTGTTCCTGTATCATTGCCCGGGCGGGCCCTAATTGCTCGCGTTCCAAAGTCGGGCGCAGGTTATCCACTATGGTCAGAGCGGTGGCGTCAGCAAGGATTTGTTGTATCTGGGGCCGAGCATCAATATTACCTGCATAAATGACCGGTAATTTGAACTCAGCACCCAGACGCGCCTGAGGGTTAGCGGCCCCTACCAGTTCAGCCATCTCCACCACTCGACGCTGCTCTCCCCCATCCACTCCCCCTGAAATCAGTATCATATCAGGGCGCAACTCTCTCATCCGTTCAATGCGCTGGTGGGCCAGGCGACCATCGTCCAGAGCGAGCACATCCATAACAATTGCCCCGGCTCCCAAGGCCGCGCGCTGGGCGCTTTCCGCAGTCATCCGCCGCACCAAGCCGACCACCATTACCTGCAAACCTCCACCCGCCGAACTGGTAGAAACATAGATATCTGTACCTTTCTGACCGCCGGCTGGTCGGATGATCCGTCCCGCCTCGTCCAGCAATTGTCGTCCTGACAACTCCTCTACCTCAGTTACCGCATTACGCACTCCTACGGTTACATCCTCGTAAGGCGCTTCTACGGTGGTCGGTGCCTCACCCCGGGTGGCCAAGCGATACTCACCGTCCTTTTCCTCGATGAGAATCGCCTTGGTGGTGGTAGAGCCGCAATCGGTGGCTAATATGACTTTAATGTCGTCCCAAGTCACTGTACGTGCCCATGCTGGTTAGTGTCTGTTTCCTGGGTAGAGCCACCGGCCTCCTCGGCGGCTTCCAACTGCTGTATCATCCACTCCACATTATCGCGGTCTTCAATAGCCAATGCAAAGGTCTGGTAGTCTTGGACCGACAACATTGTCTGGACAATGGGTTGGAAGAATATCAAGGCTTGGGAGGCTATGAAACTTAATGGTTTGGCAGTTTCCAGAACAAAAAGCGCCGGCGCAGTCAGCCGTCGGCGGACAATTTGTCCCACTACTTTACCCAGTAGTTGTTGCTGTCTGGCTTTGTCGTTGTCCTCCTTAGTACTCACTCAGAACGGCTCACTTCCTCCTTAGGCAAGTATCTGTCCAGATAGCCCAATACCGCCTCTCGGTTATCTGCATAGGGTAGATAGAATCCGCGAGTGCTGGACAGAAAGCCTTTGCGTGCGATGGGGCTGACCAACACTCCGTCGTCGCCATTGGAGAAGTAGGCCCTCAGCCCTGACCATAGTTTCCTGCGGCGGCCTACCAGGCTACTGACGGTAATCCCCTCAGCGTCCAAAGTAAAGCAGGTAGGCAGATAGTAGGCAGAGGTGGCGGCGGCCAACACAAGCAGCGTCAGCACCGGATAAAGAACACGGCCGAAGGAAAAGTATACTCCCGCAGCCAAGCCCAGCATAAAAAGGACGGTCACGCTGGCCACCACTGGATGACGCCGGGCTGACCACGTTCGCCAGTCCAGTACATCACCACGGGAATCATCCTGTGCCGCAGATTTGTCCGACGGACAATCCATGTTACTGTTCCGGTCGTTGGTTAACATATTCATAAGCCGAATGGGCAGCTATAGCACCATCACCCACCGCAGTAGCGATCTGCCGCAGACTGCCACTGCGAATATCCCCAACAGCAAATATCCCCGGTCGGTTGGTACGCATATACTGGTCGGTGACGATGAACCCATCATTCAGTTCCACAATATTACCCAGCCACTGGGTGGCCGCTACATAGCCTATAGTAATGAAAACCCCATCAAGGTCCAAGCGCCGCTGGTCAGCAGTCTTCTTATTCTGAATCAGTAGGCCCTCCACCTGCTGGTCTCCAATGATTTCGGTGACCACGCTGTCCCAAATGAACTCAATATTGTCCAGGGCAAAGGCCTGCTGCTGAAGATGGGACTGGGCCCGTAGTTCATCGCGCCGGTGTACCACGTAAACCTTAGCCGCCAGTTCAGATAGGTAAACGGCCTCTTCCAGGGCGACGTCACCGCCACCGATCACTGCTACCGTCTCGTCTCGGAAGAAGAATCCATCACAGGTCGCACAATAGGACACGCCCATTCCCCGTAGTTCGGTCTCCCCCGGTACCTGGAGGGTCCTGGGGCGAGCACCAGCAGCGATTATTATGGCGATAGCCACATAATCGCCCCCGGTAGTATGCAGCAACCATTCATCGTTATGAGGTTCCAGCCCAGTCACCTCCACCAGTTCTATTGCTGTGCCGTGGTTCCTGGCCTGCTGATGCACCCGCTCGGCCAACTCTAAGCCACTAATCCCTTCGGGGAATCCGGGGTAATTTGCAATGTGAGCGGCCGTTGCCGCTAGGCCGCCAGGCGCCGCCTTATCCAGGATTAGGACATCTTGGCCATAGCGCTTGGCATACAAGCCCGCCGTACAGCCGCCCACTCCCGCACCCACCACGATTGTTTCCTTACGATCTACGACTGACATTTAGCTCTACTCCTCACTGGAACTGATATTGTCCTGAACACTATTCTACACTACGGCCTCTCAAACCTTCCCCAACTTCCCTGTTACTCAGAAGAAGGATTAAGTTGTGCCTATAATGTATTATACAGTATATGTAACTCCACTGGTTCGGTGGTAATCAGAAAGAGATGAGAACTGATGCAGGTGGTCCGTGAGTTGTTGGCCCGAGCCGTGTTGGCTGTTATCGGGATGCCAATCCTCATTATCTGCGCTTACTGGGGCGGCTGGTGGCTGCTGGGTTTGGTGGCACTAATTACTATAATTGCCCTGGGTGAGTACTATTCGGCTACGTTTACAGTGCAACTGCGCCCCCTCGTAGGCATCGGCTACTTGAGCGCTGTATTGCTGCTTGGAATAGCGATGTTTGTGCCGGCTGAGGACCAAGCGCAATGGATGGTAACAGTTCTATTCCTCGCTACACTGGGGACTATGCTGGGACAGTGCCGAAGAGGGAATTACAAAGGTGCGACCATGAATTCTGCGGTGACGCTGTTCGGCGTTGTCTACATAGCCCTGCTGATGACCTTTCTCATTAAACTGAGGAACATTGACCTCCCCGCTCAGTTAGGCGAACCGACGGGGCCGGTACTCGGTAGCGTAGGCACTTTGCTGCTGGTTGTAGTGCCAGTGTGGATATTAGATACCGTAGCCTTCACTGTTGGCTCAGCCTGGGGCCGGCGGCCGCTATCGCCCATTCTAAGCCCGCGCAAGACTGTAGAGGGTGCCCTGGCGGGTTTTGCCTCTTGCGTGGCAGCCACAGTATTGGTGGGCCTCTGGCTGCATCTACCGTGGCCGTATGGTATGGCCCTGGGAGCGCTGTTAGGCATATTCTCCCAGTTAGGGGATGCGGCCAAGTCTACCATTAAGCGCGACCTAAAGTTAGACGATTTTGGCAATATCTTCGGGCCTCATGGTGGAGTTCTGGATCGCTTTGATGGCTTGCTGTTCAGTATGCCGATTGCCTACGCATATCTGTGGATAGCCTTTCTGAGATAGGCCAAGCACACGATGAATATCCGGAGGCTGGTGATCTATAATCCGGTTGCTCGGGGCAGCCGCCGTCAGGGCATAGGACAGGACATCGGGCAGCAATTAGCCAATGCAGGCCTGGCGTGTGAACTACAGATTACTGATAGCCCCCAGCAAGCCACACAAATCGCCCGACACGCGGCCCACTGCGGCTATGGCCAGATCATTGCGGCCGGCGGTGACGGAACGGTCAATGCCGTGATTAATGGCATGGCTGACTCGGCCAGCGCCTTGGGTATCATACCACTGGGAACGGCTAATGCTCTTGCCAAGAACCTGGGGCTACCCGAGGGCGATATTAGTGCAGCCGCTGCTGTAATTGCCCAAGGCCATACACGCCGCATTGATCTGGGGATGATAAACGGCCGATACTTCGCAGCTATGGCCGGCGTAGGCCTGGATGCTCAGGTCGCCTACGAGATGGGGAGCGGCTGGAAGCGGCGACTGGGTACAATGGCTTTTGTCGGACAGGCTCTCACCACGGCCATTCACTACCAACCCTCCCATTTGTGCCTGCAACTGGACGGCGAGCCATCGCTGGACATCGCCGAGCCAGTCTGGGCGGTGGTTATCTGCAACTTTCCCCTGTACACCTGGCGGCTGCGGTTCGTCCCCCAAGCCCAGCCTGACGATGGCCAGTTGGATGTAGTAGTCTTTCACCATTGCTCGCTTGGGCAACTGTTGGCCTTGGCGGCCCATAATTTCCTGCGGGGACAGCCCGTGGCGGAAAATCCCCACGTCACGGTAACTAAAGCGCAGCAGATGCAAATCACTTCGCAGCCACCTTGTCGGTGGCAGGTCGACGGCGATGTCGCCGGACAGACTCCGGTCCAGGTGCGCATAGCGCCTAACAAACTCAATCTTATCACGCCTGTCGCTGATTGAGCCATACGCGTTCATCTACTATTGTGGGTTAGATTCTATTAGAATCTATATTTATCTCAATGATAATCATCGTGCTGCCCGCTTACAATGAGGAAGAAGCACTTGGCCAACTCTTACCCGCGATAGCCGAAGTACTGGGGGAAGCCGGCCTGGCATATCAGGTCCTGGTCGTAGATGACGGCAGCACCGATGGGACTGCCCAGTTAGTGACCGAATTTCAGCCCCAGATGCCCGTACAGTTGCTTCAGCATCCGACAAATCAGGGGCTCGCGGCGGCAATCAGGACGGGCCTGACTTCTGCCACACAAACAGCCGCAGACGGGGATATCGTAGTCACCATGGACGCCGACAATACCCACGGGGCCAGTTTGATTCCCGCTATGGTCCCCAAAATCGGCGCGGGCGCGGATGTGGTTATTGCCTCGCGGTTCCAGCCAGGCTCACGGGTGGTCGGTGTGCCCTGGAGCCGCCGGATACTCAGTTGGGCGGCCTCACTGCTCTTCCGGCTCTTGCTGCCCTTGCCCGGAGTGCGCGATTATACCTGTGGCTACCGGGCATACCGCGGCGAAGTGCTGCGCGAAGCCTTTGCTCGCTACGGCGAGGACCTGATTAGCCAACAAGGCTTCTCGTGTATGGTAGACCTGCTACTGCGCATTGGTACAATGCCGGTTGTAATCACCGAGGTGCCGATGATTCTACGCTATGACCTTAAACCCAGCGCCTCCAAAATGAAGGTCGGTGCCACCGTACTCGAAACCCTCAAACTGATTGTGAAGCGCCGACTGGGATTAGGTTAGAGAGACAAAGCGATGCGAAATGCAGAATTGTCCACGGTCTAAGGAGAAATAGACGGTCAGCATTCGTCCCAATAATAAGCCTAAACGTTCGGGCCCTCAGCGATGCCCGTCCCCTGAGTCGGGAAGTTATCCCGATAGGCCAGGGCAGTGGCGATAAAAGCCACCGGCGCAGTGACGAGGAGGTCTATCCCGCAGGTTGTGCCCTGCGCTATGCAGGGAAGAACTCCCATTCACCGACGGCCTCGCCGCGTTCTAATTTCTGTCCTATTTTATAGGCATCAATGGCCGTTACGACAATTAGTACAAGCGAGGCTAGCCCAAAAGTAACAAGAAAAAAGAACCATCCCACGGTCCAGCAAACTAACATTAGGACGATCCCTTTCGTAACTTGTCCGAGATAGATGTAGCCTACGCCCCACAGGAGAATGTTTAACACACAAGCTAAAGCAGGTGACTTTGGCAGCGTTGACGGCTGAACCATTCCCGGTTGCACCCGCCGTGGCCCAACCTGCCCTCCGCCTACCCAGTCAGGCGGGGGAGGCGGACTGCCGCCATACGGATGTTTCGGGTCATAGAATTCCTCAATCTCTCGGATTGGTCGCCATGTCTCTGCTCGTCCGCGGCTGGCGAGAGTGTCCCAGGAAAGATTACCGTGTTGCACCCAGTGGTAGACATCCTCCTGCGCATATGGGCCATGCACTGTGCCGTCGACGTAGAGATACCACCTCCCCGGGCGCTGCTCGCCAGCCGGCGGCAGGGGCTCAGGCAAATCATCGGCGGAAATATCCAGTATGTGCTCGTTGGCCATTTGCTGTGCCCGCTGGTCGATAGCGGATGGCAACTCATCAGACAAATCATCAGCGGAAACATCTAGGGTTTCGTCGCTTTCCATTTGCCATGCTCCCCTCTGCTGAGATAGGGAGGATATCCTTCAAACTGTAGTTTCTCTGTTAAAGAGTAGATTCCTTCGCTTATTCAACAATAGTCAATATTCTCCTTATAGTATGACTGACTTGGGCAGGATTGTCAAGCATTGTGCGGAAACTGGTAGTATTGAAGCGCCGCCCGCAAGCGGAGGACTACTCACAGTGAACCGGCCCGATATGTCGGTGTGTATTGTCAATTGGCGCACCTGCGTGGCGTTGCGCCAGTGCCTGAATAGCCTGGCTATGCACTCTGGAGGGTTGCAATTGCAGATAATTGTGGTGGATAATGCCTCGGGTGACGGGAGTGCGGAGATGGTGCAAAAAGAATATCCCGAGGTTGAGTTGATAGTCAACGACGATAATATCGGGTATGCGGCAGCCAATAATCAAGCGATTAGAATTAGCCGGGCGCCTTACAAATTGCTGCTAAATCCTGATATTGTAGTGAAGCCGGGAGCGTTGCCGGCGTTACTACACTTCATCCAGCAGCATCCCTCGACCGGGGCGGTGGCACCACGGTTAGTGTATCCGGATGGACGGCTCCAATATAGTTGCCGCACCTTCCCCACGCCTGACATTGTCTTTTGGGAAATGCTGGGCCTCAGCCGGCTGGCGCGCCGTAGTCGCATCTTCGGGAAATACCGGATGACCTGGTGGGATTATGATCAGGCCTGCCCGGTGGACCAGCCTATGGCTTCAGCCCTGCTATTGAATGGGGGAGCATTGGCGCAAGTAGGCCTATTTGACGAAGACTTCAAGATATTCTTTAATGATGTTGACCTGTGTTACCGGCTCAAAAAAGCCGGCTGGGAGATATGGTTTACACCCGACGCCGAGATGATTCACTACCATGGTGCTTCTACCTCCCAGGTGCGCCGCCAAATGATTATTGAATCACACCGCAGTTTCCTCCGGTTCT
>JALGUR010000029.1 GCA_029820565.1 Candidatus Zipacnadia bacterium | reverse complement strand
AAGTGCAACCGAATCGCTCGATCAGATCATCATTTCCCTGCATCCGGCTCCAAAAAACCGTGCTGCTGGCATCTAACACCAACATTAAGCCCGTTCTCCGACAGGCTGCTAGGGCAGCAAACCGGAACCTTCCTCTTTACAGAGCAAGAATACCTTGTAGAGCGGCAAGTCGGGGGTGCCACGTTGGCGTGCCCGGCTTTCCATGAGATAATAGACCCCCTCTGGGATGAATTGCGGGAGCATTTGAGTGACTGGGAGCCCTACTTGTCCTGCCTTACGGACAAGGACATTGAGGCAAGAATCTCTCCTGCCTTGCAATTGTACTTCCTTCAGATGGTTGCCCCGGAAGTACGTCTCCATCAGACCGCCGTTCTCAAAGCTATAAACCTGTTGGCGCACTACTTGGGCCTAGAAGGCACTTGCGATGCCGACGACTTTCTGCAACAACTGGGTTTCACGCGTAAACTCCCGTCTACGGCCGAGATAACCGCTGCGTGGCGCTTGTTCCTGCAGGAAAACGAGCTCGATAAGCAGGACCGCGAAATGAATCCCGCCGGGCACGAGCTGATCGCCGCCTGGTATGAATATCACAAGATGCCGCTTCACGCGGCCGCTGTGCTTGAGCATCTCCGCGTGGACAGCTCCCTCTTTCTGGCGCTGGGGATGTTTACCAATCGGGCGAAAACGTGGATTCACACCATGGTCCGGCTCTACCACCAGGCCGGTCACTGGGACAACCTGTTGCGGTGCATCGCACTCCTGGAAGATTATGACTGGGAGCAGCAAGTTGTTAGTGAAGTGCCCCGCAGAGAGGGAGGACAGGGAGGGCTCCGGATCCCACACGCTGGTGGTGAGGAGTACACCCCCTTGGACCTCGAGGAGCATATCGACCTTCTGCATAAGAAGGCAGAGGCCCTTAAGCAGCTACATGCTCAGCGCCTGGAAGACGATAAGTTCGTGTCCGAAAAGGAAGTCGAGGTCAACTTTGGAGAGTTGTGGCGGTCGCTGGGCCCAGAAACCAGAGGCGCCGTCGCCAATGGATATTATCTCTACACAGAGCGCCCACCATCAGCTGACCCGGGACTCGTGACCCTTGAGTGGTGGCGCGCTGTGGAAGCAGAATGGACCAGCAGGCTTAACCAGTTTTACCCGACCCGAGAGTATCAGGATGATCTACGTGCAGAAAAGCTTTTACTCTCACAAGAAATAACTCGCCGTGGGGGCCCGAGGAGTTCTTCAGTTAAGTGCTTCGTCGCGAGATGTATGGACCCAGAGTTTATTCACTCGAGAAACATCGTCCGAATACTCTACAATTTGAAGCGCTTGCGAAACGCACGGGCCCATACAGGACACCAGTCGCCTCCTTCATGGGCTGACCATGACATTCGCCAAGTGTGGACGGAATTGTGGGGTAAGGGTCTGCTCAAACGCTATTTTGCCGCCCTCCAACCCCGCCCACGCAAGACGCGCAGGTAGTTGTTATTCCTATCGCCACAATGAATTCATATACAACCGCAACTTCCCATACTAAGCTGCATATCACCCACTCCGACCTGGTCATCTGCGACTTTGATGGCACTATAAGCCAGGAGGATGTGGGGATAGCGGTGATTGAGGCCCTGGATTTGCAGGAAGCCTGGGAAGTGGAGATGCGCTGGCGGCGCGGGGAGATCGGTTCAATGGAGTGCCTGGCTCAGCAGTGGGCGCTGGTAGACCTGTCCGCTCCTGACCTGCTGGCTCTCATTGACAGCCTGCCGTTGGACCAGGACTTTGCGGCTTTCGCTGGTCTATGCCGCCAGCGGCAGGCGGGCCTGGTAATAGTCAGCGACGGCCTGGATATCTATGTTGACCGGATGTTGGAACGGTTGGGCTTCCGCCCGTGTCCGGGCAATGAGTTGTTGGAGGCCCAAGGCAGTTGCCTGCCGCGATTTGTCAACCATGCCGAATTGACACCCGGGGGCCTTGTCATTACGTTCCCGCATCAGTCCGATCGTTGCCCACTATGCGGCAACTGCAAGACTGCCCATTTATTCAGGCTTCGCCGTCACTTTAGGCGCACCATCTACATTGGTGACGGCTACTCCGACCATTGCCCGGCCCGATATGCTGATTTAGTGTTTGCCAAAGCGCATTTGGCTGATTTCTGCCGGAATCAAGGCCGCCCTTATGTGGCGTTCGACGACTTCTCCGATATTCTACCCCACCTCACCTAACCGCTGCCCCAATCAGCACCATAGCAGGTCTCAGAAGTATTCGGTAATACTATCCACGCTTTGGCCACTAACGATATTCGCCCGTCAACTAAGGGGGGCATTACCAGACGTACGGGGCAGCCTTCCGACGATGGCTACCCCGTCGCACTACTCAGTGGCACAACAGCAGACCCAGGTTTATGAGCAAACCCAGTCGTCGCTATTGATTAGCGGGTAAGACTCAGAGTGCTCACTACTGAAGGCGGCCAATTGCACTCTGGGCTTCGGAGCGACGCTCCTCATCAGTGGTCAGGTCAATGACCTCCTGGAATTCACTGATAGCCTCGGCTTTTTGGCCCTTACCGGCCAGCACCCATGCCAGGCCCCAGTGGGCATCCTCGCTATCAATATCGGCGGCAATGGCATCTCGGAATTTACTTTCGGCCGTATCGTAGTCACCGTCTTTCTTTGCCGCCATGCCTTCGCTAACGAGGCTACCCGCATCGGCGCCCATTGGGCCTGCCCCTGGTGGGCCGCCCATTCCTGGTGGGCCGCCCATTCCTGGTGGGCCACCCATTCCTGGTGGGCCACCCATTCCTGGTGGACCGCCTGGGCCTGGTGGGCCTCCTGGTCCCGGTGGACCTTCGGCGGGTCCGGGGCCGGCCTCACCGGTATCGGGCGTCCCCTTTTTGCCGCAGCCTACTACCGCTAACACCCCTATCACCAACGTCACAATGGCCACCACAATCAGTACCTGTCGCATCTTCATCAACTATCAACTCCTTCTATATGATTTGCAGGCACAAATCTTCTTATACTATATTTCTCGCTTGCTGTCTACCTACCTCCTCTATGGGTTACCTGCGTTGGCAGCAATTTCTACAACTACTATTCACCGACCATGAGCCCTTGACCTTCGGCAATTATTTCGGCAACGTGACGGACGGGCCGTGGATCATCACGTTGGCGCCGGCCATAGTCCAGTTGGATTATGCAGGCGGGGCAAGCGGTAGCAAGGACCTCCGCTTTAGTCTCCGCAAAGCGCCCCATTTTGCGATCCAGGATTTTCAAGGACAGTTCAGGGTGGGATATATTGTACGAGCCGGCTCCGCCACAGCACCAATCGGCCTCCGGCAGTTCGTGGAACTGGGCACCGCCGGCATCCACCAGCAACTGGCGGGGTTGGTCGGCGATTTGCTGGCCCCGCACCAGGTGACACGGGTCATGATAAGTGACGACCAGACAGCCAGAGTGGGTCGGTTGAGGTAAGGATAACTCAGCAAGCACCTCGGTAAAATCGCGGATGGCAGCAGTGAACTTCTGGGCAGGCTCGGTATACTCGGGATCGTCAGCCAGAAGTTCAGCATATTGTTTCAAGAAACTGCTGCAACTGGCGCACTCCGTTACAATTAAATCAGCGCCCAGATCTTGGAAAACTCGGATATTCTCTCGGGCTAAGTGGCGGGCCGCGGCAATGTCGCCGTACGAATACGGGGGCAGCCCGCAGCAGTTGTGTTCAATCACAATTATCTGACATCCGGCCAAACTCAACACCTTCATAGCCGCTTCGCCGGTGTGAGGGAGTAAAAAATCAGTGCCGCAACCGATGAAGTAGGCTACGCGCGGCCCAGTGGACTGCGCTTCATCGGAAGGGTCCATTAGCCACACTGTCTGTCCATCGTGATTCTGCCGGGAAAAGCCCAGGCGCTCCAGTCGATCTCGCAGGAACTGACGGGGCATGCAGGCCATCAGGCCCTCGGCACCTTCTAAGGTTGCATTTATCCATCCCAATATACCAAGTCGACGAGCTAAGCCTGACAATCCGGTGCGTTTGCCCAGTGACAACAGACGCATCAGGTAAGTCAACCGGCGGGAAGAGGGCAGTAGTTTGTGGAAAATGTAGTGCAATATGGGTGGCTCGCCGTGGGTTTGGTAGAATTGCTCGCGCGCCTGGACCATCAACTCATCGGTCTTGACATCAGTAAAGCATTCCACTGTACAAGCGCCACATAGCAGACAGTCAAAGAACGGATTGCGCAGGCCCTCATCGTCGGGGATATTCCCATTTATCAGGTCGCGGAGTAAGGTATTACGCCCCCGGGCCGTAGTCGCCTCAGCCAACGTTACCTGATAAGTAGGACAGCTCCGCAGGCAGTACCCGCATTGATTGCACTTAATTAGTTCGTCGTTGATAAACTCTCTATCCATAACAGTGTCAAATTTCACAGTTGCGGCAGCGCCGGCAGGATACCGTGCGGATCAATGTTAGCCTTAATCCGGGCACATAGTTGCCTGGCGACCTGGTCATTATGGCCTTCATTGCTGTCCGCCAACCCCACGGGTGCGGCCGAGAAGTTCGCGCCATATCCTTTCGCTGCCTGTTGCAGCCTGGTCACCGCCGCCCTGAGCAAATCCTCATCTGCTGGTAGCCTCACGGTCACATTGCCCAAATTCACCGCGGCGCTGATAGGCCTGGAGTATCCAGTTTCGGTCATTATGAGATCAATCGCCTCGGCCAGCCCGCAGCTTTCTGACGGAGGGCACGCCAACCAGGCGTAGTGCTGGTCAGTGCCCCGGCTGCCCAGATTCGCTACCTGTTGCCAGAGACGCTCGTAGTCGGCGGCTGGCAAAGGCTGAATGGTGATATCATAACCCTCGCAGAGCTCAGAAGCCAATTGTAGTTGCTCGCTGACTTCCACGGCCAGGCCTTCGGAGGCAACCAGCAATACCCAATCATCTTCGCCCAACTGTACCTCGGGACGCGACGCCGCTGTAGGATTGAGCAACTGGGCGGCTGCCGGCCGCAGGATTGACGCCCGCAGCTCCCGCAGTAGCGGAGTAAAGTCGGCAGCGGCCGGTGCGGTCAGCATAAGGGCCTCACAGCGCTCAGGTAGGGGCCGGGTCCGCAGAGTAATTTCGGTTATTAGGCCCAGAGTACCGTATGAGCCAGTTAGCAATTTCTCCAAAGCATAGCCGGAAACGTTTTTGACGCAACAGCGGCCAAATTTGACCAGACTCCCGTCAGCCAGCACGGCTTCCAATCCGGTCACCAGATCTCGCGGCCCGCCGTACAGTAGCCGATGGGGGCCACTATCCGCCGTGGCTATCACGCCTCCGACGGTAGCCTCCTGATAGTGCGCAGGCCGCAACGGCACCATTTGCTGCTCCTCGGCCAGGGCTTGGTTAAGTTCTGAGAGCCGCATGCCTGCCTGTACGGTAGCGGTCAGATTGTCAGTATCCAACTGCTGAATATGGTTTAGATACAGAGTGGAGACCACCTGCACATCATCGCCGACTGGCCCTGACTTGGTACCGGCGCCACGGATTGCCAGGCGCTGACCACTGCGAGCGGCCAAAGTTACCAATTTGGTTACCGCCTCTGAGTCATAAGGTTGCCAGATATCCTTGCTGCGGACACATGCCGCTTCGGCACTTTGCGCAAAATCTTCGGCGGATACAGGGACTGGTTCGGCAACAGAAGAGTCCGCCGTCTCGGGCAAGACCTTCTCCGGATTGCACAGCCCGTGGGGGTCAAACGCATCCTTGATCCGGTGCATTGCGTCTAACTCGGCCGGACCGAACATCCGCGTCATCCACTTGCGTTTCTGGGAACCGATGCCATGCTCACCGGTGAGTACTCCGCCGTACTGCACCGCCAAACGAGTGATTTCATCATCTATCTTCTCGACACGTTGTACCTGATCAGGGTCGCGCGGGTCAAAGAGCAGGTTAGGATGAAGATTGCCATCACCGGCATGAAATACGTTGCCAATCTTTATATTATACTCCTCGCCCAGGTCCATAACCTTCCTCAGCACCTGAGGCAATACGGTTCGGGGCACGGCAATGTCAATAGCAAGCGAACTGGGCGCCAGATGAGCCACTGCCCCGAAGGCCCCCTTGCGGCCGCGCCACAGCCGGATGCGCTCCTCTTCGTCCTGAGCCGTCTGAAAACTGCGTACATTATTGCGCCGACAGGCGGCCTGAATACGTTGCACTTGGTCATTCATCCCCGCCGCCAAGCCGCCAACTTCTATTATGAGTACTGCCTCCGCATCCAGGGGATAGCCGGCCTGCATTGACTGTTCCACAGCCTGGATCATGACATTGTCCATCATCTCCAGACTGGTGGGAATTATCCCGTCGGCAATAATGTCCGAGACCGCTTGGCTGGCCTCATCCAATTTGTCAAAGATAGCCAGCATAGTAGTTACCGCCTCGGGCATGGGCATTATGCGGCAGATGATTTCAGTGACCACGCCGAAAGTGCCTTCACTGCCTACCAGCAGGCCAGTAAGGTCATAACTGAGGTGATGCAGGGCCTGGCGGCCGGTGCGCAATACTTGACCATCGGGCAAGACAACTTCCAGCCCCAGGATGTGGTTGGTGGTAACTCCGTACTTCAGGCAGTGAGGTCCACCGGAATTCTCCCCGACATTACCCCCCAAAGTACAGACGCTTTCACTGGCGGGGTCCGGCGCGTAGAAGTAACCCTCGGCGGCCAGCACATCTTGAAAATCAAGATTCACTACCCCCGGCTGGACTATCGCATAAAGATTCTCATAATCAATCTGCTGGATGTGATTCATTCGCGTCAGGCAGATGACCACGCCGCCTGCCACAGGAACCGGCCCGCCCGAGAGGCTGGTGCCCGCCCCTCGCGGAACGAAGGGTACTCCCCGCACGGCACAGGCCTTGACTACCGCGGCGACCTCCTCAGTAGTCTGGGGCAGTACCACCACATCGGGTAGCGCTTCGTCAAGTCCACCGTCGTACTTATACAGATGCCGCGAAACCGGGTCGGCCAGGACCCGGTCGGGCGAGAGGATTTCGCAGAATCTATTTACAGTGTCTATCCCCACGGTCATATTCTATGTCCGAAATCGCCAACAAGTATTATAGACTTGTTAGAGAACCTTTCGCAGAGCCTCGAGAAACAAGATTACATTGTTTGGTGTGCTGCTATAACCCATCAGGCCTACTCGCCAGATACGGCCCTTCAGTTCGCCCAGGCCGCCACCGATTTCTATGTTGAACCGTTCAAGTAGCTGCTTGCGCACTGCCAGGTCGTCCACCCCTCCGGGAATTTTGACGGCATTCAAACTCCACAACCGATATTCCGGCGCCGGAAGCAATTCCAGACCCAGTTCGTCCAGACCGGCCACCAGCAACTGGTGATTGCGCTTATGTCGCTGCCAGCGATTCTCCAAGCCTTCCTCTAATATCAATTTCAGGCCTTCGTAGAAGCCGTAAAGCGTATTAACCGGCGCCGTATGGTGGTAGGTGCGCGCCTCGCCCCAATATTCACGCACCATCGTCATATCCAGATACCAGTTAGGCACTTTAGTCTGTCGGTTCTCCAGGGCCTGCACGGCCCGGTCAGAGAACGTCACCGGCGACAGCCCGGGCGGGATGCTCAGACACTTTTGCGTCCCTGAATAGCAGGCATCAATGCCCCATTCATCTACCCTTACCGGGTGGCCGCCCAGCGAGGTGACGGCATCCACCACGAAGAGGGCATTATGCTCGTGCGCCATTTGGGCTATCTCCTCCAGGGGCTGAAGGACGCCGGTAGAAGTCTCGCCGTGGACTACCGCGACCAGTTGGATATTTCCAGCGTTGAGGGCCTGTCCTATTTCATCAGGGTCAAGCGGCTGGCCCCACGGCGCTTCAATCCGCACCACATCCGCGCCGTTGCGCTGGGCGATGTCGGCCATACGCTGGCCAAAGACACCGTTTATGCCAATGATGCAGCGGTCGCCGGGCTCAATCAGATTACACAGGCATGCCTCCATTCCGGCGCTGCCGGTGGCCGATATGGGAAAAGTCAATTCATTGTCGGTCAGCATCACTTCCTTGAGCATCGCTTTAATTCCGTCCATAATCACCACAAACTCAGGGTCCAGGTGCCCGATGGTGGGCAGCGCCATCGCCTGTAGCACTGCGGGAGGCACATTGCTGGGCCCGGGTCCCATCAGCACGCGTTCTGTCGGATTCAACTCAGCATAACAGTGAGGCATCTAACATTCCCTCCATTGTGTACTATTCTCGGCTAATCTCCTATGGTCGTCGCCCCCGACTCACCGGGTTGGGCAAATTGTACAAACTGCTCTATTCGCGCCATCTTCATAATCGCCTGTCGCATCTCCTGGGCCGCCTGCAATAGTCTTGTTCTATAGATGCGGTCTCTGAGTTCGGCGCGAATTTCTTCTAACGGTGGAGTTCCCGGCTGCTGATAGGCTTCCCGGCGCACTATATGGTAACCCATTTGGGTATGCACCGCAGGGCTGAGATCGCCATCGTTTTGCAGTCCGAATGCGGCCTGCTGCAAAGGGTCTTCGCCCTGAACCACAAAGCCGATTAAGCCGGCGTTTTCTCGCCCATACGGGTCTATAGAGTACTTATTGGCGGCTTCGGCAAAACTAATCTTCCCCTCCAGGATATTCTTTCTGATTTCCTCGGCTTCTTTCTCGGTGGTTACACAGATATGGCTTACCTGCATCGCCTCAGGGCGCGCCAGTTCCTGCTGGTGAGTTCGGTAGTAGTTATCTACCTCTTCCGCAGTAACCTCCACGTCATTCTGAACCATGTTTTCCAGCATAATTTGCAGCTCTATACGCTCGCGGAAAGTCTGAGGATTAAGACTGCGCTGGGTTAGCCAGACGGCAAATACTTCTTGCGGAGGCCGCGAGGTGGGAGCCCCTCGGACAATCTGCTCCTTGGCTTGCTGGTAGCGAGTCTCAACTTCCTCTGTCGTCACGCTAATGTCGCTGTCGGCGGCCTGCTGGCGAATAGCCAACGCCTCAATCATAGTCTGCAATACCGCATAGCCGTGGCGTGCCTTCAGTTCTTTGATAAACTGGCTTTCGGTGATTTGTTCACCGTTGACCTTTGCCACTGCCTGGTCCGCCTGGATAACTGAAGCACAAACCAGCAGTGTTACTACCAGGATAATGAGCAAAGTTCGAAAATCGGGGCTAAATGTGTACATAGTTGCCCTCCTTGGCTAAGAATAAGAGCACTTGCATTATCAGAGACAGGCGACGGTTCGGGCAATGCAGAGTTCTGAATAAGAGCCTGCCCTGCCTCGATAATTATGGTTGTATCCAATTCTTCGCATAACTGTTTGAACCGCTGCAGGATACGCACCTCACGCTCTCCGGTAGCGTACTGCGGCCCTAACCGCGACCGAGGTATCCATATCGGCTTCATCTCTACACGCCAGCCGCGGTCTTCCCGATAATGCAGTGTGAATAGACCACTTTCCATCCGCTCGCCGGAGCGCTGGTCAAAGATAAAGTTGCCCATACTATACAGGATAGGGCACTGTTTGTACATCTCCACGCCCTGCAGAACGTGGGGATGATGCCCCAAAACCACATCGGCGCCGGCGTCAATGCTGGTATGGGCCACCTCTATCTGCCGCCCACTGGGCCGCCGATGGTACTCCGTCCCCCAATGGTATGAGACTGCTAACAGATCACATTTGTTCTTGGCCGCCGCAATTTGCGCGCATAGGTTGGATAGTTCCTGGTCTACTTTTGAGTAAGAACCGTGGCCGAAATCCAAGTCAGTGTAGGCCAGGAACCCTATAGTTAAGCGGTTAGCGTCAAAAAAAGCAGGCTGCGAGCCCTCAGAGGCATCGGCGGCGGCTCCCACATAGGCGACGCTGGCTTCTTCCAAGTGCTGGAGCGTTTGCAGCAGGCCAGCGTGCCCGGCATTCAGCGTGTGATTATTTGCCAGCGAGACAATATCAAAGCCACCTAACACCAACACCTTTACTGTCTTGGGATGAGCGCGAAAGACCAGATGTTCGCGTGGGGAGTGGGGGCCTACCGTAGACAGCGGGCATTCCAGGTTGCCGAAGGTGATATCTGCTTTCCGTAGTCTGGGCGCCAGCCGTTCAATAATGTACGCGCACCCCTGGCGATTTATCATCGCCCCCACTGACCGGTCTAACATAATATCGCCGACCGCCGCCAGAGTCAAATGGCGGGGTGGAGGAGGGGGAGGCACAGGGGCGGGAGCAGTGGCTGTCGTCTCGGCCGACTGCGGAGGCAGGCAGCCGCTGGCCACCAGCAGCAAAATGACACCTATCACCACTGTACAAAGTCCGGGTCGTCGCAATTCAGTCGTATTGATGATGCACACCTCACACCTGTAGCAGCGTCACCCTACAAGTTAATTGGTATAATAACCCACAGATTTTATCTCGTCAAACTCGGTGGAGAGAGTGGGCGAGAAGCCGAGGTCAACCTGATCATCTGGCTCCCACATTGCAGGTAAATCCGCGCGGGCAAAGGAATAGGCTTATGGTCAACTACTTTGCCCCATTGAGTGTATAGATTGATGCGAAGAAACGGCGTCATTGCGTTGTTGGTGCTGGTGGCCTTCGGCCTGACATTGTACTGGAAGGTGCTGATAGGTGGTCAGGTCTTCTTCTGGCACGATGTCAGCATCGCCTATATGCCCCTACGCAAACTGGCCCAAGAGGCCATCCAGCATGGCTACCTGCCGGTGTGGAGTCCTGAGTTGGGCTGCGGCTTCCCCCTGCTGGCTGAAGGGCAGGCCGGTACATTCTATCCGTTGCACATCATAGGCTACTTAGGCTTGCCCTATTATCATACCTACTCGTTGATGGTCTACCTGCACTGTCTGTTGGCGGCGTTGTTTGCCGCGCTGTTGGCTCGCCGCGTGGGATTAGGCTGGGCCGCCGCCACGCTTGCCGGGCTGGCCTACGGATTTTCGGGGTATTTCATCAGCAAAGTGCTGTTCATCACTGTGCTGGAAACCGGCGCCTGGCTGCCCCTGGTGCTGTATCTGATAATGGGCGGACTGGAAAGTGGAGACTGGCGGTATTTTCTCGGTGGGGCGCTGACCTTTGCCCTGTGCGTACTCGGCGGACATCCCCAAATTGTCTTTTACGTGGTACTGGCCGCCGGGATTCTCATAGTCGCTTACCTGCTGGGGCAACGACGAATACCGGCAAGCCGGCGTCTGGGGCGAAGCGTGGGGGCAATTGCCTTAGTTCTGGCACTGGGTGCAATCCTGGCTGCGGTGCAATTGTTACCTACTTATAATCTGGCCAAGTTTGCTGATCGCCGCGTCGAGGTTACCCCACAATACCTGCGCTCGCTGGGCATGAGCGCTCGCAACCTGACCTACTTTGTCCATCCATATATTTTCGGGTCCTATGCCGAGGATAACTACTTCGGCCGCGACCACTACTACGAGGTTTGCGGGTATGTGGGGGGCATTACGCTGCTTCTGGTTGTCCTGGGCCTCACCAGCCCCAACCCACGCTGCAAGTACCACTGGTATTTCGTCTTCTTGGTGGCATTCGGGCTGTTTATGGCTCTGGCTCGGTACAATCCGCTGTACAATTTTCTCCCCAGCGTACCCGGTTTCAATCTGTTCCGCGCCCCAGCCCGATACCTGATGCTATCTACTTTGGGCCTGGCCATGCTTGGTGGGACTGGCCTGGAGTCTCTGGCGGGCCCCTGGCGCGCACAGCAGGCTCGTCGTCTGACGCTGTGGTGTCTGTTTACAGTACTGGCAGCAGCCACCCTTATGATCGTGCTGCACATCGGCCAGACACCGCTTAGTAAGCGCCTAGCCCAGCAAATGCCTTCTACCGAAGGACCTCGGAAGATACAACTTACTGACGCCCAGGTACAGCAGAAAGCCCAGGTCAAGTACCAATTCTTCCGCCAGCGTCTCAGCCTCGCCGACCCCATCTGGCGAGCTTTCATAATTGGAACGGCGGCCGTTGGCCTGGCCACATGGCTGGTTGGGGTTGGCCTGGCCAGCTACCAGGCGGCCACGATAGTGAGCATAGGTGTTCTGGCCTGGCAGTTACTGGCCTTCGGATTGCCGTACAATGGGACAGTACCAGCCAGTTTTTTCACGGAAATGCCCCGCGTTAGCCAGATAATCCGCACCAATCCCCGGCCCGGGCGTCAGTATACGGATCCGCGTCTGATCTTACAGGCATCTGTCCACTACGTAAAGTTTGCTCCGCCAGACTACCAGGGCTGGATCACCGGCAACACAGAGCCATACTTCAAGGCCCGAGAAGTATTGTATCCTAACAGTGCAGTGCTATATGATATTACAGCGGCTGAAGGGCATCGGTATGCCTTGCTTCCGCGCCGGCAATATGAACTGCTTGAGGAGTATATCCCCAAAGGATTAGCTGGGGAGCCTGACGGCGCTGCCCGTCCACTGCAACTGCTGCGGATGCTAAATGTGGAGTATCTGATAAGCATACCAGACCTGACTTCCCCGCAATTGGAACCGGTTATGCGACAACCCAAGTACTGGCTTTACCGGCTGAAGGACCCGATGCCGTTGGTCTGGTTGGCCCAGGATGTTGTAATTTGCGATAGGGGAGAGGAAGCCCGGCAAATGCTGCTTTCAGATAAGTTTAATCCGCAGCAAGTTACCGTGGTAGAAGATGCGCCCAGCCGCCTCGCCGACCCTAATCCAAGGGGCCACGCTGAATTCGTCGGCATTGAAGGTGCTGCGATAGTAGCAACCGCTGAAACTAACGAGGATGCCCTGTTAGTACTGTCGGTTGCCTACAACCCCAATCTTACCGCGCATATAGACGGTAATCCAGTGCCCATATATATAACCAATTATATCCTGTGCGGCATCCCAGTGCCGGCCGGCGACCATACAGTTATTGTTGAGTATCAATCCGAACCTGTGCGCATCGGGGCCCTCATCTCGCTGATTGCTCTGGGCTTAACCGGCGTGGTATGGGTGGGGATCTCTATATTACCAAAAAACAAGGATTCGCTTAATGCCTCCTAAGATATCCATTGTCTACCCGATGTATAATGAGCAGGAGAATATCCACCAGGCCGTGGAAAGGGCTACTGATGTCCTGGCGCCTATAACTGACGAGAATTATGAAATAGTTATTGTCAATGATGCCAGCACCGACCGCACCGGCGAAATCGCTGATGAATTGGCGGCCACCGATGCCCATATCCGGGTAGTCCATCACGAGGTTAATCGTACGCTCGGGGGGTCCATAAGAACCGGCCTGGCCCACAGCAAGGCTGAACTGGTGCTTTACATGGATGCTGACCTGCCCTGTGACTTAGACCATCTTCGCGAGGCGGTTCCCGAAACGGCCGAAGCGGACGTCGTCGTGGGGTATCGTACTAATCGATACGAAGGCATTCTGCGTTGGTTGTATACTAAGGTCTACAATGCGCTGGTCAGATGGCTGTTTAACATCAGAGTCAAGGATGTCAATTGTCCCTTTAAACTATTCAGGCGGCAAGTAGTAGAAGCGATGGACTTGCACTCCGAGGGGTCATTTATTGACGCGGAGATGCTGGCTGAGGCGCAACGGGCCGGCTTCAGAATAGCACAGATACCTGTGGTATACACTCCCCGAATCGCCGGCCAATCTACCCTGGCCCGCCCGCGGGTAATTGTCAAAATATTATGTGAGTTGTGGCATTACTGGTGGCGGCGCCGGGGTGCAAAGAGGAGAGCTAATGATGATTAGAGTGGCAATGATAATCGGCTGTATAGTGTTCGCGGCAGGGGGGAATCTGCTGCTAAAGGCGGGGATGACGCAGGTGGGCAGTGTGACCGAGACCCAACTGTCGGTAGTTCAGTATATTCTGCAAACTGTCTCCCAGCCCACTATCTTGATCGGCGTTGTGCTGTATATTGTCTCGTTTGTAATGTGGCTCTCGCTGCTATCAATGATGGAGATTAGCGAAGTCTATCCCATATTTGTCAGTGCCGCTTTCCTGATAGTTATGGCGGGCTCGGCCGTCTGGTTCAACGAGAATGTCAGTGCCCTGCGCATAATCGGTACCTTGGTAGTGGCGCTGGGCATCTTCATTGTCAGCCGCTCAGGATAGGGGGGAGGGGCACTTTACGCCGGCCAAACACCTTCCACTGTACGAGGGGCATTCCTGCCCCGACCGATACTTGCCGTCTGTAGGGGCGAATGTGCGCAAGCACATCGGCCCGCCGTTGTTTAGTCGCGACGACAATGTCGCTCCTACCCACCGCTGAGGTAGAGAACAAGGACAACAGCAGCCACATATAGCACTACATTGACCAGCAGCGGTCCGTCAGTCAGCAGGACTTGGTCGGGAGCGTCGCCCCGGTTCTTCTGGTGGACCAGGTATAGATAGCGGAAGATGCCGTAGATTACAAAGGGAATGGTATACATCAGATTCTTTGTGCCTAACTCCTGCACAGTGCGCTCACTGATAGTGTATAAGCAGTATGACATAAAGATGGAAGCCGTTACCACCCCGATCATCTGATCTAACAGATATGAACTATACTCGCCGAGGATAGCACGGTGCTGGGCAGCATTTTCCTCTAACATTACTAATTCCTGACGCCGCTTGCACAGCACCAAAAACAGCGCCAACAGAACAGTACAAATCAGTAGCCAGGGCGAGATTTCTACCCGGATTGCTGTGGCACCCACTACCGCCCGCAACACATACCCGATAGCCACTGCCAGCACATCAATTATCAGTATGCGCTTCAGCCACAGAGTATAGGCTAAGGTTAAGGCAAGATAACTGACGGCCACCAGACCGGTGGAGAAATTTATGAGAAAGCAGCCAATTACACCGACCGGGCCCAGGCCGGCGGCGAGGACCAGCGCCAGGGCAGGGGAAACCAGTCCCGAAGCCAACGGGCGATGACGCTTGACCGGATGCTGACGGTCCTCGTCAATGTCCATAACATCATTGACCAGGTAGACACTGCTGGAGAGCAAGCAAAACAGGACAAAAGTGACAAGCGCGCTACTGGTGGCGCGAGGGTCGTCCAGGCGCTGGGCAAAAATCAAAGCAGCGAAGACTAACAGATTCTTAGTCCACTGCTTGGGGCGCATTGCGCGCAGCAGGCCGATCGCGGTTTTCATCAGCCCTGGTTTGTCCTCCGATAGTTTCTCTATATTCACTATATCGGGCCTATCCCCTGGGGGCTACAGTCGGGGCAAGAGTGCCCCTTCTACGATTCCGGTGGAGGCCGCAGCAGCGGGAAGAGAATCACCTCGCGCAGGTTGGGCTGGTTAGTGAGCAGCATGACCAACCGGTCCATACCTAATCCCAGTCCTCCCGTCGGCGGCATGCCGTGCTCCAGGGCGGCCAGAAAGTCCTCATCCAACGGTTGTGTCTCCAAAGCCCCGGCCTCGCGGGCCCGCATTTGGTCTTGGAAACGCGCCCGCTGATCCAACGGGTCATTTAACTCACTGAAGGCATTGCCTATTTCTTCGCCGGCAATAAATGGCTCAAACCGTGCCGTCAGTTGCGGCTCTTCGAGCTTGCGCTTGGCCAGCGGGGACATCTCCACCGGATAGTCAATTACGAAAGTAGGCTGAATCAGGTGCGGCTGCACATAGCGGTCAAAAGTCTTTTCAATGATATGGGCGCGGGTCTGGTCGGCAATATCACCCAGGTCCAGACCAGCCGCAGCCTGGCCCGCTTGCTCAGCAGTCTCCGTGCCGCTGAAATCAATATCGGTATGTTCAACGATCAACTCTAACAATGGCCGCCGCGGCCACGGTGGGGAGAGGTCAATTTCCTGGCCCTGGTAGGCAAACTGCAATGCGCCGTGCACCGCCTGGCACATAGCCCCGACGAGTCCCTCAGTCAGCGCCATCATATCGTCATAATCGGCATAAGCCTGATACGCCTCCAGCAAAGTGAACTCGGGATTGTGCCGCGTATCAATACCTTCATTGCGGAATACCGGCCCAATCTCAAAGACTCGTTCCAGCCCCCCGACTATCAGCCGCTTCAGATAAAGTTCCGGAGCGATACGCATATAAAGTTGCATATCCAATGCATTGTGGTAGGTAGTAAACGGTTGGGCAAACGCCCCGCCATATAGCGGCTGAAGCACGGGCGTGTCCACTTCCAGAAAACCTTGGGCGAGTAGATATTCCCGGGCACTCTGGATGATGCGGCTACGCTGGCGGAATATTTGGCGCGTTTCAGCGTTGACCAGGAGATCAAGGTACCGCTGCCGGTAGCGCACTTCGGTGTCCTGCAGACCATGGAACTTCTCGGGCAGCGGTCGCAGCGCCTTGGCCAGTAATATGAACTCATCAATACGCACCGTCACCTCCCCGCTGCGCGTCCGAAATACCTCGCCAGCAGCCCCAATGATGTCACCCAGGTCCAGTTTAGCGAAACGGCCAAACTCTTCCTCGCCTAATACATCCATCCGCGCATAGACTTGTATGGTGCCACTGGCGTCCTGGAGGTCGGCAAATATTGATTTTCCGTGAGTGCGGATGGCTATTAGACGACCACATACTGCGACCGGCGTGCCTGCCAGACTATCAAACTCGGTCTCTACCTCGCCAGCCGTGTGCGTACGCTCGTACTTGTGATGCGCAAACGGGTCACGCCCCTGCGTTTGCATAGTCTGCAGTTTGTCTGACCTCGGTTGACGTTGGTCGAAAGGTTCTGGCATAGTAAATTACCCCGTCTTATCGCCAGGCCACTATCGCAGTTGTGCTGCAGCCTGGCGCACCCGCTCAATTTGCTGAGGACTAACCGCTCGCTCAAACGACCGAAACCCTGCCAGGGCAAAGCCGTGCTTCTCGGCGAGCCGGGTCATTTCTCGCACCCGCTCCAATTGGAGATTGCGCCCTAATGAGTAGTCTTCGCAGCGCTCCTCCAAGGCTAATATCATCGTCTCGGCCATGCATGCGTAGGCCGTCTGTGGTGGGAAACCGAAATCAAAGTTGAAATTGACCGCCCCGGGCACCGCCACCACGCCACCTTCAATTACCAGCACATCTTCACGCTGTTGGGCAACCTGCTTTGATACATCCCGCGGCCGCGCCACATCGCAAACCACTGCGCCGGGTTTAAGCATCTCAGGCTTAATAATGGCATCAATAGCGGAAGTAACTGTAATAATGATATCTGCGTCCTGCAGCGCCTGGTTTATGTCGGTTTGCACATTAATTTGGGTGCCGGTAGGAGCCAATTCAACGGCTAACTGCTCCAGCGCCTCTTGGCGGCGAGCAACTATGGTCAGTGCCGCTATCTGCGGCGCGAGCAACTGCGCGCAGACCCGGCCAATGGAGCCGGTAGCTCCCAGGACAACGGCACGCGCCTTAGCCAGTTTGATGCCTACCAGTTGTGCCGCTTCTAACGCACCTTGCACCGCGGTGGCCACAGTGTAGCTATTTCCCGTAGTTACCGCGATATCCAGGCGCTCAGCGACGGTAATCCCCGCATCACCCACCACAGATGTAAAGGCGCCCAGCCCCACAATTTCGGCCCCCAATTGCTGGGCGACCTCACCCGCCTGCACAATCTTGTCAATGGCCTCGTCGGGATTGCCGTCAACCAATTGGTCGGCCGTCAGGGGGCAGCCCACAAACCACCCTTCGGTCGTCGCACCAGTGGCTGACCGAATGCCGGTTATCTGACTAACAACCTTAGGTGACATCCGTTGGGCAACCCAATGCATTAGTCGCTTTGGCAACCAGCGCGCCACCGGATACTTGCGGGCTATGTCACCTACTGTTAGTGGATGAAGAATAAAGGCGAATCTGACCACAGTTTCAGGTATCCCTACTTGAGGGTGATGAGAAGGGCGGTGCGTTCAGTTCCCGGATTACGGGTGACCAATCCATCTGTTGGGCCAATTGCATATATTCCTCTGCACTTATCTGCTGGGGCCGCTTACCAATCAGCGAAACAAACACCCCCTCCATCACATTGGTGGCGAAACTACGCCCCTCAATGACCGGTGTGGTGGTAATCAGCAAGCGCAGCCCTCGTTCTGCGAGCAGTTCAACGTCTTTCTCGGTAGTGCTATTGGTAATAACGATTTTATCTGTTAGTTGATCGGGTAGGTGCCGCCGAATGACTAAGAAATCGCCGGCGACGACATCAGCCCAGCGATAGTAGCCCTGCCATTTGGGCACAATCTGCTCCTGGAGGCTGCCGGTCGGATAGAGCCAACGGGAGGGCATTTTGCTCAGCACCGGTAGCAGCAAGGCCGCGAGTGTATCCAGCGAACGCTTGCTGCGCAATGGAACCGGCAAGCCCAAATTGAACATAAGGTCGCCCAGAATGTAATTGCGGGAAAGTTTAGTGACCGCCTCGGTCATTCCGAAGCGGTCGGTCGCACAAACCACCAGAGTATTGCACTGCGAAAAGTCAACAACGCCCTGCTGCTGGAGGATATTAATAGTCTCCCTTTCCAGCGTATCCTTCAGACCGGCTCCATCCACCACCGGTGTTTCCCCAATATTTCTTACAATGCCTTGAATTTCGCGGAACGGATAAAACCGACCTCCCCAGTGCAGGCCCAAATTAGTCCCGCCAATGCACAAACAATCCACATAACCATCGTTCTCCTGGAGAAACCGGGCAAATCGGCGCAAATCGCCGTCAGTACCCCGTCGCTCTAACAGAAAACGCTCGCCTAATATCTCTACTTCTACGCTCTTGTCGCGAGTAGAAGAGCCTAAACTTACGCTCAGTATATGTTTCATAGCAATGCTCGCCTACACTTGACTGCGCTCATACGCCAAGCGCAATCCGTCCAGAGTTAACATCGGCTCAACACTCATCTGCGTTTGGCAGAGAGGGATAATAGTGCGCGCATCCCCGCCGGTAGCAATCACGGGCGCGTCCGCAGCCAAATGCTGGCGCATAATAGCCACCAGCCGCTCAGCGCTGCCCGCCAGCCCATAGTATATACCCAATGACAAGCATTCGGATGTAGACCGCCCCGGGCGCAGCGGCGCAAGACCTTGCTGAGCCAGGGCCTCCTCCAACGGCTCCGCCAGATGCCCAATGCTAACTATTGCCTTCCGGCACCCAGGCAATCCTGGGGCGATTGCCCCGCCCACGAATACACCCTCAGCCGAGATCGCATCACAGGTCAGGCAACTTCCGAAGTCCACAACCACCACCGGCGCGCCACAGCGCTCTATTGCCCCCCGGGCATTGGCCAGCCTATCCTGTCCTACCTGGCCCGGATGGTAATATTCAGTAGGAATACCCGCCTGAAAATCTGTGCCCAACACTGCAGTTGCGGTCATCAGTATCTGCGCCACCCAACGCTCTATTGATGTCTTCGTGGCCGGTGCAGTAGCACACAGCACCGCCTGCTGACAGTCGCTGGCTACCAGCCCCCTGCGGACCAGTTCCTCTTTGATAATCTGTAGCCCGTCAGGTCCCTGTAAATGCTCAGTGCTTACTCTACCCGAAGCACGCCAACTGTTCTCGGCCCAGCCACCCCAGTGCAGTGTGCAGTTGCCTAAATCAGCATACCATATCCATTTCATTATAGTGGTAGGCTCTCAGTTTCAAATTGACTGGGCACAGCGGGCTGGCAACTTTGCAACTTCACCACTGCCTGGCCGTACGGAGGCGCGCAGCACACGGTGACCTCGCCCACCTTTTCAACATAGGCTGTCTCGGGGTGGCTATGGCCTCCCAGCACCAGGTCAATCTCGGCAAATTCCTCGGCCAGACGTAAACTCTCCTCCAGGGTCAGGTGACTAAGCGCCACCAGCCACTGCACCTGAGGGCGCAGAGCCTTAACTGCTTTCGCGGTGGCCTCTCGCCAAGGCACAAACCGCATATCTGAGAATACCTCCCACCAGGTGCCCGGCTTAATCATCGTCGGGGTCAGCCCGAAAATGCCTACGCTATCGCCCTGCGGCGACGATAGAATCACCCAGGGCTGAATAGGGTGCAGGTCTGCTTTTTGTGCGCGTAGGTTGGCCGTCAGGACGGCAAAGTCAGCCGGTGCCATGCCCCGAATTAGCCATCGTTTGCGGAAGAAATACTCCCGATTGCCCAGGGCCATAGCCGCATAGCCGGCCTGATTCATCCGGGTCAATACTGCCGGGGCGAATATCGGGACTAATATGTTGGGTACTGCCAGAGCATCACCGCTATCCAGTAGCAACGCCGAATGCTCTTCGCGCAGGGCCTGGAGACGCCGGGCCGCCGCCTCGGTCAGCCGGTTGTGCAGGTCAGCAGTATGAAGCACCGTCAAAGTTGCCATGACAGCTTTTGCCCGAGTATCCGGCCTCACGGAGGGGCGGGTTGAACGCAGTGAAGCAGGCCCCAAATGCGATTGCCGTTGTGGTCTGTAGGGGCGGTAGTGCGGAGCATCTTCCGCCCGCCGTTGAATGTGCATGCCGCCTCGGGCGGATGTGCTTACGCACATTCGCCCCTACGTTCTTGTGGTCTACTTGGATGGACCGACCTCGCTACGCTTGATGCAGTCCTCCAAACGGCACTCCAGCTCACACTAACCCGGCTTTGATAAGGTCCTGAATATCTATAATCCCCACGGCTCGTCCCTGCTCATCCACCACCGGGAGGTTGTCAAACTCCCGCTGCTGCATAATCCGGGCCGCCTCTACCGCCAGCATATCAGGAGAGCAAGTAGTCGGATTGTGCGTCATCACTTCGGAAACTGGCCGCTGCATTATCTCATTACGGTCATCTATTTCTGGCATCAAGCGGCGGAGGTCACCGTCAGTGAACAGCCCACGCAGTTGCCCCTCTTCGTCAACTACATTGACCACGCCGCGCAGCGGCGCTTGGCTCATCGTCAGTAGCGTATCCAGCACTGAGGTGGTCATAGAGACCATAGGGTTATCGACCCCGGCGTGCATAATATCTCCCACCCGCATCAGCACCCGTCGGCCCAGGACACCGCTGGGATGTGAGGCGGCATAATCCTCGGCGGTGAAGCCACGGGCCGTCATAGTAGCCATCGCCAGAGCATCACCCAAGGCCATTGCTACCGTAGTGCTCGCCGTCGGAGCCAGGCCCAGAGGACAGGCTTCTCGCTCCACTGAAGCATCAAGCGCAATATGGGCCTCACCGCTGAGAGTAGAGCCAATGTTGCCGCATATAGCAATAATCTTTCCGCCTCGCCGCTTGATAAAGGGCAGCAATTGCAGCAACTCGTCGGTCTCGCCACTATTGGACAGGATAATGACCACATCAGCACCACTAATCATTCCTACATCGCCGTGAAGGGCGTCGGTGGGATGCATAAAGAAAGCAGGGGTGCCGGTACTGGCCAGAGTCCCCGCAATCTTGTGGGCTACCGCCCCTGACTTGCCTACCCCGGTTACCACTACTCTACCCGTGGTATTCAACAGCACCGCGACGGCCTGCGCGAACTCTTGGCCCAGCCGACCACCCAGCGCCGCTACGGCCTGCGCCTCAATCTCCAGAGTCTCGCGCGCCTGTTGTAAGATTTCTTCATCATTCATTGGTCGGTTTGGCTGCTCGGTTACGATTCATACGGGTCAACTGCCCTGCTACTGGCCCCAGACGGCCTGGTGTATTCTTTGAATTGTCTGCAACAACGCGGGCAGGTCGGCCAGCAGCAGCATATTAGGGCCGTCGCAGGGGGCCTCATCAGGGTTGGTGTGAACCTCCATAAATAGGCCCTCTACGCCGGCGGCTACGGCGGCCCGGGCCAGAGGGCCTACAAATCCCCGCTGGCCTCCCGAGGCCCCAGCGGCGCCCCCGGGCAACTGCACACTATGAGTGGCATCAAACACCACTGGATAGCCAAACTCACGCATTATTGCCAGCCCGCGCATATCTACCACCAGATTATTGTAGCCGAACGTCGTACCGCGCTCAGTGACCATAACTTGCTGGTTACCAGTAGAAGTTACCTTCTCAATACAATATTGTACATCGGTAGGGGAGAGGAACTGTCCCTTTTTGATATTTACGGGTAATCCGGTCTCTCCCGCTGCTACCAGCAGATCGGTCTGGCGCGACAGGAACGCCGGCACCTGCAGAATATCGGCCACGGCAGCGACCTCTTGTAGTTGTACAGTCTCGTGCACATCGGTCAGCAGCGGCAGTCCGGTGGCGGCTTTGACTTCGGCCAGTATCTGTAAGCCACGCTGCCATCCGGGACCCCGTGGCGAGCCAATTGCGGTGCGATTGGCCTTGTCATAGGACGACTTGAAGGCCAGGGGCATATTCACATCCGCGGCTATC
The DNA here is from genome assembly GCA_029820565.1 of Candidatus Zipacnadia bacterium. GTDB lineage: Bacteria > Armatimonadota > Zipacnadia > Zipacnadales > Zipacnadaceae > JALGTV01. The sequence continues at coordinate 6,598 of JALGUR010000029.1, read as the reverse complement.
TCACCGACCTGCTGGGCAATAGCCACCGTAGTCGCATAGTCCTCAACCAGGCACGGCCCGGCGATGAGGGCCAGGGAGCCGCTGCCGATGGTAAACTTACCGTCGGCGACTGTGATTTTGCGTACGGACGGCAAAGTCACCCTTCACTCTCCATAATAGCCCGTACTCGCTGCAAATCGTCGGGCGTATCCACGCCAATCGGCGAATAATCTACCTGTACAACCTTGATTGGACAACCGTTCTCCAAGGCGCGCAGTTGCTCTAGTTTTTCGGTCCGCTCCAGCAGCGTCTGGGGCAGTGACGCCAGCCACAGTAGAGTCGGGCGCGTATAGACATATAAACCTATGTGTTTTAAGGGCCACAGGCCGGAATGGGGATGTTGTCGGGGTTTATTATCAGGCCAGGCGGTGTCTGTGTCAAGTCGGAAGAAGGGTATCGGAGCCCGCGAGAAGTACATAGCAAACCCGTTTGGGCCCACCACAACCTTCACCACCGACGGCTCTTGGTGTTCGGCAGGGGTCTCAATAGGCGTAGCCAGAGTGCTCATTCGCAGCGATGAGTCGCTCATAAATGGCTGAACTGCAGCGTCAATGGCAGCCGGCTCAATGAGGGGCTCATCGCCCTGGATATTTACCACCAGTTCACAACTTAGCCCTTGAGCCACTTCGGCTGCCCGATCAGTGCCCGATTGATGCTCGGTGGAAGTCATCACCGCTTCTCCGCCGAATCCCGCCACGGCCTGCATAATCCGCTCATCGTCGGTAGCGACGATGACTTTGTGCAGGGTTTCTGCCTGAGTGGCTCGTTCGTAGACGTGTTGTATCATCGGCTTGCCGGCAATATCTGCCAGTACTTTGCCGGGGAGCCTGGTAGCAGTATAGCGGGCTGGTATTATACCTATTACCTTCATTGTTCGTTTGTCGTCGCCACTGTGTTGGGAGAAGTAAGTTCGTCAAACTCATACATACACAGGCCGCAGACCAACAAGGCAGCGGTTTCGGCGCGTAGAATACGTGGTCCCAGGCTAGCCTCATACAGACCAGCCTGGAGGCCGGCTTCCAGTTCCTGCGCCGTAAACCCTCCTTCGGGACCCACAAATACCGCCAATCTGTTGCTACCTTGCAGTTGTGAGAATATCTTGCGTAGATTGCAACTGGTCTCACCGACGGCCCGGGCCGCGAGGATTATCCCCTGGCTATCTTGTGTCTGCCAATGTTGTAGGGCGCGATCAAAAGTTAGGGGGGGCTCGACTTCGGGGATATTCATCCGCTCTGACTGGCGCGCCGCTTCCTCGGCGATCCGCTGCCAGCGCTCACGTCGCTTTCCCGCCGCCTCAGGAGATAGTTGCACCACCGTCCGCCGGGTTATCATGGGCACAATTACCCCCACACCAAGTTCAACAGCCTTTTGGAGAACCAGGGAGAAACTCTTGCCCTTCAACACCGCGACATACATCGTGAGAGTTAGTGCTGGTTCAGTATTGCGCTGATGGCTATCGGTTATGCGCCCTGCCACACAATCGCCAGTTATAAGCTCCACCACCACGGTATACTCGCTGGCGGTAGGAACGATAACTCCAAACTCATCACCCGTCTTCAGACGTAGTACATGCGCCAGGTAGTGGGCATCGTCATCTACCAAACGAATTCGGTCACCGTCTATCCTGTTTTCAGAGACAAACAGCCGTGGCATTGACTACACACCTTGCTCCCGTAGGTAGAGAGGTCAGCAGTCGGACTGTCTACCAATTAGACAAATCCAGTCCTGGCGAGTCTCGGTGTGGATGTCAACCAATCCCGCCCTGGTCAGAGCAGCTGTCTGGTCGTCGGCTTGCTCCACAACAATTCCCGAGGCGACCAGATGACCCCCGGGGAGCAGATGAGAGGCAAGTTCTCTGGCCAGAGAACTAATGGTGGCGGGGTTAATATTGGCAACTATCAGATTAAAGTCCTCGGGTATCCCCGACAGACCTTCAGCGATTACTACTCGCACCTGTCCCCCGACGCCATTATGCTTGACATTTTGGGCAGCAATCTCGGCGGCCACCGGGTCATTGTCTACCGCCACCACCTGCTTAGCACCCAGCCGCGCCGCGGCGATACTCAATATACCCGAGCCACAGCCGACGTCAGCCACTATATCTCCAGTCGCCACCAGCGTCTCGGTGGCCTCCAGACACAGTTGAGTACAGGGATGAGTTCCGGTGCCAAACGCCATCTGCGGGTCCAACTCGATGACTATATCGTCGCAATGGGCCGTCAACGAGCCGTCTTCGGGCGGCCAGGCCTCCCAGCGGGGTTTGATAACAAGACGGCGACCGATACGGAGAGGATGATAGTAATGCTGCCAGGCCGTGGCCCAGTCTTCCTCGGCCAGTGGTTCCACCACCGGCGCAGCCAGCGGCGGGATTTGCATCTCAGCAGCAATCTGGCCAAGGACAACTTCCACCGTATCACAGGCGACTTGAGCGGTGGTTAGTGTCTTGGCGTAACCGGTAATTGTAACTTCATTGGTGGCTTGGCAGATACTGACCCCTCGTCCGGTCGCCTCCGTAACTAGTTCGGCTACGACCTCTTCCAAATGATCAGGAGCGGCGACTTTCAGGCAAAACCAGCCTTTGTTAATGTCAGTCCAGCGAATTTATTTAACCTCCCCCCAGCGCATCCTTCATCCGCCCCAGGAAGCCTTCTTTAGGGCTGATGGTTTTTCCGGTCTCGCGGGCGAATTCGGTTAGCAGTTCTTTCTGGCGCTGAGTTAAACGAATAGGCGTGGCAACCTGTATCGTTACCAGCAGGTCGCCACGACGTCCTCCGCCGAGCGACGGCAGACCCTGGGACCGCAATCTCATCTGAGCACCGCTCTGGGTGCCGGGCGGGATTTTCAGTTGAGCCTTGCTGTCCAGCGTAGGAATTTCAATAGTATCGCCCAGGGCCACCTGGGGAAAACTGACGGTCAGTTCGGTCTCCAGGTCCTGCCCGTGGCGTTCAAACACATCGTGGGCAGCCACCCGGACCCGCACATACAGGTCACCACTTCCGCCTCCTGGTATACTATTACCAGCTCCCTCCACTATTAACTCGCGCCCGGTCTCGATGCCCGGCGGTATCTCCACTGACAGTTGCTGCTGCTGGCGGATTACCCCCTGGCCTTCGCATTCCTGGCACACTTCTTCTACTACTTCGCCTTGGCCGCCACATTCGGGACAGGTGCCGATAGTGGTAAGAGTGCCCATAAAGGTATGCCGATGTTGGCGAACCTGGCCGCTGCCGCCACAGGTCGGACAACGCCGCACCTGGCTCCCCGGCTCGGCTCCAGTTCCCGCGCAGTGCTCACAGATGCCGATGCGGGTGTACTCAACTTCTTTAGTAGCGCCAGTTAAGACTTCTTCGAGTGTAACCTCAACCTCAACTCGTAGGCTTTGCCCACGCCGCTGCGTCCGCTGATGGCCAAACGGCATACCCCCAAATGCCGACTCAAATATTTCGAAAATATCCGGGAAGCCATCTCGGAAGAACGTATCTACGGCAGCACTGCCGCGCAGGTCATACTGGCGGCGCTTGTGCGGGTCACAGAGGACCGCATAAGCTTCGCTAATCTGCTTGAATTTGGCCTCCGCGTGCGGGTCCCCGTTATTGACATCGGGATGGTACTTACGGGCCAGATGGCGGTAAGCCTTCTTTATCTCGGCGGTACCGGCAGTGCGTTCAACACCCAGAATTCGATAATAATCATCGGCCACTCTAATAACCTCACTCCTGAAAGCCGCCCACACTGCCTTGGGCGCTGCGGTCACCTAATTGCCTATCCTCCGGCCATCTACTCTTCTTCATTTTCGTCTGTTTCAGCCTCTTGTATGTTCGCTTCAAGTTGACCACGTTGGCTTAGATAGTGACGCTCACGAGGCGGCGCCGCCTGCTTTTCAGACTCACCAGCAGATTCAACTATCACTTTGCCGGCCGCGATTTCGTGGAGGGCAACGGTTAATGGATTATTGGAATCTACTTCCACCAGCGGGCGCGCCCCGTCCTTAATCTGCCGGGCCCGCTTGGCGGCAACTACCACTATATCATAACTACTGTCAGTGTGCTGGAATATCTCTTCTGATTCAGAGAATCTCACCATTCTACCTCCCAAGTGTAAGCAACCGTAATCCGCGATAGAAACTGCCGTAGGAAATCTTCCGATGAACAGCGGCCGTCCGCAGCACGTGCTTTGGGGAAGAGACCTATTTCAACCCTGGTAGCAATAGCATCTATCATAACCTCGATGGACCTTTAGTATACAATCTCGCCGCTGTGCTGTCAAATGTGGTTAGGCCAAGTTCTCCGCTCTATTTGAGCATAACCGGGGGTATATCTGAGGAGGCCGACGTGATTTCGCCTATTACTTGGCTGCTGTGGCCGGCGGCATTGAGGTGGTCTACAGTCTTATTGCAATTCTCAGACGATACTACTATCACCATTCCCACGCCCATATTGAAAGTGCGGTACATCTCTGCGGGGGGCACATTGCCCAGCCGCTGGACCAATCCAAAGATAGGCTGCGCACTGAAGGCCGACCTGTCTACTATCGCACTGAGACCTTCGGGGATAATCCGCTCCAGATTCCCAGGAATGCCGCCCCCGGTGATATGAGCCAGTCCATCGGGGCGCAAGTTGGCTTCAAACAGTTCGACCAACGCCGGAGCGTAAATAATAGTCGGCTCCAGCAGTTCCTCACCCAGCGCGCGCCCCAATTCGGAGATATGCTCCTCTAAACTTATTCCCTCAACCTCCAACAACACCTTGCGCACCAGCGAATACCCATTGCTGTGCAGCCCCGAAGAGGCAATGCCCACTAATACATCGCCGGCCTGCACTGCGCTGCCATCAATTATCTGCTGGCGTTCTACCACACCCACTGCAAAGCCCGCCATATCATATTCGCCCGGCGCATAAAAGCCCGGCAATTCGGCCGTCTCTCCGCCTAACAGCGCACAACCGGCCAACTTGCATCCGGCCGCGATTCCGCCCACCACTTCGGCGACTGTCTCTGGCTCCAATTCACCGGTGGCCAGGTAATCCAGAAACAACAAGGGTCTTGCCCCCTGGCAGACGATGTCATCCACACACATCGCCACCAGGTCCTGGCCCACGGTATCGTGCTTGTCCAGGGCAAAGGCGATTTTGAGTTTGGTACCCACTCCATCGGTGCCTGAGACCAGCACCGGGTCCAGGAACTGCTTGCCCAGCGCATACATGCCGCCGAAGTCGGCCAGCCCTTCCAGGACCTGCTCATTGTAGGTCTGCTGGACTGCCTGGCGCATCAGTTTGACAGCCTGCTCACCAGCCTCAATGTCTACCCCGGCGTCTTTATACGTGAAGCGGCGCACTAGCGTTCACTCTCCTGTGGTCGGCTGTCTCGCGGGCAAGATGGTCACCTCGCACCGTTGGGTTTCCCACGTTCGGATGATGTCCTCTGTTTTTTCGTTTCTGGTCTTTGCCAAAACAGTCAGCGAGATCTTCGCCGGGCCAGGCTGGGCCACCGCCTCGCTAGAATCAGGCAGCGGTTCCCAGGGCCGGAACCGACAGATGTAAACTCCTCGCGACGCAACTTGCGGTGGAATTCCCTCCAGTAGTATTCGCGACTGGAACTTCCCCTCATTGGCTGTGAGCCTGATGGATATGGCCAATTCGTCGGCGAGCAGCCATTGCATCCTAGGCCAGGAGAAAGAGACGTGTGCGCGCACTTCCTCCCCAATGCGGAAGGTCTCAAGAAAGTACTCCACCCGGACCTTTGCAAGATGCTTCTCGTCTGCCCAGCGAGTAGCGGTGCGCTTAATCGGTTGCGGTCTATCCCTGTCCTCAATTTTGGCGAGCACATTGGCTCGTTCAAGCCCCGCTAAGAGGCGCGGGGCAAACCGCACCTCGTCACCAGAACCGCCGCCACGAGGATAGCCTCCGCCGATGTGGAAGAGACAAGGCGCCCCCGTCCATGAGTATAGTTGGCCCCCGATACGCCATTGAGGATGCTGCGCTAAAGAAGCTACCCCGATAAATGATGCCTTGTGCGTCCTGTACACGGAATCCTCGGCACTGCCCATAGGTACGGAACCGCGCCGTCAGGTCCATCGCCCGACTTCGCTCAAGCTCGAACACCTGGCGTTCCCAATCGAAGCGCACAATGTCCTCGACTGTAAACAGCGTTTCGCCAGTTACCTCGTCCACCCAGGAAAGTTCAACAGCCTGAGTGTCAGCAGGAGCCTGAGCTTCGTTTACCGCAGTGGCATTCTCCTTTTGTTCTTCACAAGACGTAATACTAAGCAATGCAAATCCACCCACCATGACAACCGCGACAACTCTGCTTGGCATACTAATCTCTCCCTGCTATCGGCCTTGTTTGTCAGCCTCAGCCAGTCGTTGACTCCGAGGCAGCCGCCGCCTCTTCCTCTATTGCCAGTTTGGTCACCTTGACATCGCGCGGGATGGGGATAGGGTAAGTGCCATCAAAACAGGCCGTACAGAAGTTGACCTTGGGCAGTCCTACTGCCTTTATCAGATTGGGCATATTCAGGTATTCCAGGCTATCAGCCCCCAGGTGTTGGCAAATTTCCCCGACA
>JALGUR010000165.1 GCA_029820565.1 Candidatus Zipacnadia bacterium | reverse complement strand
CCGGCCCGGCATTGAAGAATTCCTGGCCAACAACGGTATTGACTACTTCGTGGTTGATACGCACCTGCTGGGCGGCGGCGCGCCCGAGCCGGTCCATATTGATTTTGAGCATACGCTCGGCAAGCAGTGGGGCACAATCCGCAAAATGCACGAGCCGCAGGCATACGAGGGTGAAAGATCGCCGTATCTGGCCTATTTTGTGGGCCACTACTATGAGGACCACCCGCCGGTGGCGACTTTCATCCGCGATCCCCAGACCGGCCTGAAGGTGTGGAGTGCTGAGCACGGCTACCCCGGTGACTCCGCCTACCTGGAGTTTCATCAGAAGCACCAGCCCGGTGATCTGCGCTACTGGCGAGTGACCGGGCCTGACTGCGCTCTGGGCGACAAGCAGCAATATGTTCCCGACTGGGCCGACGGGACAGTGCGCGAGCAGGCCGGCAACTTCCTGTGGACGGTCAAGGAAACGCTGCGGGCCAATCAGCCGGGCTCGGGGCGGCGGCCGGTGCTGTGCGCGCCCTTTGATGCCGAGCTGTTCGGCCACTGGTGGTTCGAGGGCCCGCGCTTCTTGGTACACACGCTGCGCTGGATGCACCAGGACCCGGAGATTGAGGTGGTCACCGGCAGCCAGTACCTGGCGCATAATCCCCCGCCGACGGCCATAACTCTCCCGGAAGGTTCGTGGGGTGCTGGCGGTGGGCACTGGGTTTGGCTCAATGAGGACACCAGGTGGTGCTGGGAGCGCATCTATGACGCCGAGCTGGACCTGCGCAATCTGATCCAGGAGCACGGCGGTGGACATGACGAGACGATGCACCAGCTTATCCAGCAGGCGATGCGCGAGCTGTTACTGTTGGAGGCCTCTGATTGGGAGTTTCTCATCACGACCTGGAGCGCCCGCGACTATGCCGAGACTCGGATCCAGTCTCATCACACGGATTTGAAGCGCGTGGTGGAGCTGGCCCGCCGCTACGGGCGCGGCGAGTGGCTGAGTGAAGAAGACTGGGCCTACTTCGGCAGCCTGGCCGCCCGCGATCACATCTTCGCCGACATAGCCCCGGATTGGTATCAGTGAGGAAGAAAGCAGAGCGGAACATATTGCATTAGGCAAGTGTCAAAGAGGATACAGTTGCCAGGTGGGGTTGATCGAAAGCTGCTGTACGGGTTGCAGTAATAAGTGTACGGAGGTAGGGTCAGTGCCAACGGGTGGACGGCAGTGCAGCGGGCATGCATGAGAGCTGACAGACTATATAAAGCTCAGGCCACCGTGCGAGAGTATTGCAGGAGGCTCGAGTTTTGCTCAGGCCGTGGGAGTAGAGTTGGAGCACAGATGAAAAGGCCCACTATGGTTGCGGCTCTGTTTGGCTGCATTGGCTTCGTTGGTGGCGCGCTGGCTATTGCTGCAACGCTGCTGGCCGGGTGCTTGGTCCTGCTAACATTCGTGTGCGGCCCATTTATATCACAGTTTAACATCGTCAATAACAGCGGCGCGGAGGTATCGGTGACTCCGATTGGTATGGGGGACCGCACCAGTGAGTACAGCTTCTTACCCACGTACGCCAGCGCCCTGCCATCCATACCATACGTGGCACGCGGCTTCACCTATGACATTTCTCTCGAACCATCTGAGTCTGTCAGAATCATCTATGACATGGACGATGTACAGTTTGGGCACATCCTCGTGCGCTCGAAGTCAGGCGAGGTCTTCATTGTAGTCACAGGCGAGGTAGATGGGCATTGCTGTTGTGGCCCCGAAAAAGAGACATACGAGATTCCCCCTCTATCGCACCTACCTAAAGCACCCCCTGAGTTGGTGCCCTGCATCGAAGGCGAACAAGTGTTGTATTTTGACCCCGCACTGCCCAACCATCAGGAAGCCCGTAGACACGACGAAAGGGATAGACCCGACCCTTAGCATGGGGTAAATCGGTAAGGGGGTGTTCAGATGAACACGCTTAGAGACACTGACGAGTGCAGGGCTACCGCGGTGCCGGATTGCCTTCGTGCTGGCTAATTTCAGTTAGCTTTCCTACCAGTTGATGATTCTGCTGGTGTCCGCTGCGGGAGCCGATGATATGAGCCTGAATCGGCCGGCCCAGCAGGTAAAGATCGCCCATCA
>JALGUR010000028.1 GCA_029820565.1 Candidatus Zipacnadia bacterium | reverse complement strand
GCTTTCCGGGACTGAATCGGGCTGACCGCCGCTACGAATAACCACGTGGGCCCCTGGTCCCTGCCTGACGTGCAGCCAGATATCATCCCCAGCGGCCACACGCAGCACTTCTTCATTCTGCTGGCCGGTCTTGCCGTAGATCACGGTATAGCCGTCATCGGTTACAAAAGTAGGCAACTTTCGGCGGCGCACAGCAGGACGGCGGCGCCGGGGCGGCGGCAGATACCCGGCCTTTATCATTTCTTGCTCTAACTCCGCCAAATCAGCGGCAGTATCGGCTATCTCGGTTTGGTGGATGAGGCCCTGCAAGTACTGCTGCTCGCGGCGATCCCGCCGTATCAGGGCCGGGACCTGCTGCTGGCAGCGTCGGGCGCGCTTGTAGTTGTCAAAATAGTACTGGGCCGACTCCTGCGGAGTGTGGTGGGGGTCCAGAGGAATAGTCACCGGGGGTTGGCCGTCGCGGTAGTAGTCGGGCACGGTGATTTCCTCGGCTCCCGGTGGTATCTCCGATAGATGCGTTAGTATCAATTCTCCCCACTGGCGATAGTGGGCTGCCGACTTGGCCTGCTCAATCATCTTCTGTCTGCCTTCGCGACGCCGGGTTACCTGCTTCAATTTCTTTTCGGTAGCCGCCCGTAGGCGCTGGCGCTGCTGGTCCAGGTAGTGATACTCATGTTGAGCCTGGTACACTTTCTCAAGGGCGCCGCTCAGAGTATCCACCCTGGTGACAGTCCAGTCGGGTTGCGATATCAGCGGCACCGGATAGGCCAACCTGGGCTTACCTTCAGCGCTGGCATAGATATAGCCGATTGGCTCAGCGGTAGCCGCGTCCAGGAGGCTGTGAAACGCCTCATACAACTGCTCGGGCCATTCGGCGGGCAGAGTGCTCATTGTCGCCTGAGCATCCCACCCGGCGCGGCTGGCTAACTCAGAGAGCAATACATCGCTGGCGCCGTGAAATTGGGCGCGAAACCACTTAGCAAAGGGCATCTGGGCATCAGCATCGGCGGCTACGGTCCCCTTCGGCACACTCAGGGCAAGCAGGAAATCTGACGCCGACAAATCCCGGGGGTCAACTTTTCCGAAAGTCGGCGGCGGCACATATTCCAGGCCAGGCAGGCTCTGACGGTAGCGATTGACTTCACTGGTGATATGCTTGATACAGTCCAGGATTATCCCGTCGCTGTCCAGCAACAGAATATTGCTATGGCGGCCCATAATTTCAACGACCAGGGTACAGCGCGCCTGGGGGCCGAGGTTCTGGCAATTGATGAAGTCCAGACGCAGTTGACGGTCAAAATCAATCTGCTGGGCTGAGCGCAGGGTAGTACCACGCAGGTAACGACGCAATACATTGGCGAACGGTGAATGCTGTTGGGGTTGGGGAGCGAGGTCGCCGGACAGGTGAACGCAGGCGAACTGAGCATCAGCACCAAACACCATAACCGGGGTGGAGACAGCAGCGGAGGTCTCTACGGCAACCTGTAGGGGACCGGTGGCAAAGACGCGCCTTACCCGGCTTGATGTCAGCGCTTGGCGCAAGTCGCCGGTTATACCGGCCAGCATAAGGCTGTCGAAAAGCATCAATAGCCCCTACCTACTTGGAACTGACCATTAACTTAGCATGGGCCGTGGCGATAACTGTATCATCAGGGAGTAGCACTTCAGCCGCGGCGCGGATCAATGGGCCTCGGCGGCTGGTGACCCAGCCGCGAGCGAGAGTCTGCTGACCTACTGAAAGCGGCTGGTGATAACGAATCGTTACCTCGGCTGTCACCGCTTCGGTTCCTTGCGCGGCCAGCATCCTGGTCATTACCTCGTCAAGCAAGGTCGCCACAATGCCCCCGTGGGTGATGTCCGCCCAACCCTGATGATGTCGCTGCGGGGTGAAAGTGCATACATATTTGTCGCCTTGGAAGCGAAAGTCGTCCAGATGGAGTCCGTGAGGGTTATCCACGCCGCAGGCAAAACACCACCGATCATCCCGTAATTGCATAGCCCTCCACCTCAATGGTAGTTTGGCAATGGCGGTGCCTGGATGGCCGACATAGGTAGAAAGCAGCCACCCGCGCTAAGGGCCGCTGCCTTCAAGGAAATCTACAGTAACACCGGGCTACAAGGTACCTTCGTCTTCTGAGAAGTCAGAGACATCTACTGACTCCTCTTCGGCGGGGTTCTCACGGAGCACGGTATCGACCACGCCCACCGCACTCTGCAGTAGCGATAGGGGCCAGTGATCGGCTTTGAGGGCTTCCACATCCAGTTCATTGTCCACCAAGTGGTCATCGAGTTTACGAATGTACTTGGCTTTTACAATGGTTAGATGTTCCCGACCGCCGCGAGTGTTGTAACTCTCTTTGTTCAGCGTACCCATAACAAATAGTCGCTGGCCTTCGGTTACGTTTTCCACGACCCAGCGGCCTATCTCATTCCACGCATCTACGAGGAATAAGTCAGAGACCGGCTCGCCAGTGGCGCGATAAAAGGGCCGGTCAACTTCCAGACTAAACTCGGCCTTCACCTGGTCGCCACTTTTTTGCCTCAACTTTGCATCTCTGGTGCTCACTCCGGTCAGACTGATTAGGTTTAGGTCTGCCACAACTAATACCTCCCGCTTGTTTTCCTGGCCAGGTCTCCCACCACGTAGTACGACATCCGTTTTGGGGAGCCGGACTGAGATTTGTTAGACACAACTGGAGGGCGACACCTGTTTCGCCGCCCTACTTGTTATTATTATACTACATTGTCAGAGATTGTCAAGCACCTTCCGGAGGCCGGCGCCGTTGGCAGCCTGCGGCAATAATATTGTGTTGCTGAGAAGGAACTACCTAACCCGATATTGAATTGATACACGCTGGTCAATCATAGTTCCCATTTCCGAGGAGGCTAACCTATGAAATACGGCATAATCCACTACAATGCGCCCGGCGATACCCTGAAGGAATTTCTATGCTATGCCAAAGATACCGGCTTTGATAGCGTGGAACTAACGATAAGTGATGTCTGGGATGAGGAGGAGTCTCCGGGGCAGGATCAGGCCAAGCAAGTCCACGATTTGCTTGAGGATATCGGCCTGAGCGTCTCCGCGCTGGCGGCCTGCAATGACTTTGTGGTCCTCGACTCCGAGGCAGTCACCCGACAGGTGCAGCGAATGGCGCGCGTCTGTCGGCTGGCCCAGATACTGGATTGCAATGTCATCCGGACCGAAGGCGGCGCGCCCAAGGACGAAGTGCCGCCGGAGCGCTGGAGCGAGGCCATTGCTAATTGTTTGCTACGATGTCTGGAGTTTGCCGAGCCGATGGGGATGAAATTTGCCGTTGACAACCACGGTGTGATAACTAATGAGTGGCCGGTGCAATTGGAGGTGTTTGCGCAGGTTGACTCGCCGCTGGTCGGAGCCAATTTAGACACAATGAACTATCGGTGGTTCGGCCACAGTCTGGAGAAACTGCATGAGATATACCAAGACATCGCGCCTTACGTGATGCATACCCATATGAAGGATGGCTTCGGCAGCCGCGAAGAATATAAAGGTCAGGCTCTCGGGGAAGGGGAGATTGACCTGGCGTGGGCCGTCCAGTGCTGCCAGCAGGCTGGCTATGACGGGGTCTGGTGCGCTGAATATGAAGGCTCCGAGGACACCGGTACCGGCTATCGCAAATGCCTGGAGTGGATGAAGGTAAATTGCTGATTGTGAGTAAAACGGCCCTACCGACTTGTTGGAATAGACTATCCGTGGCACAGTCCTAATATGCCTGCTGGCTTAAAAGGAGATGGTACGGTGAAACACGTGAAGATAGTCGTCATCGGTGCCGGCAGTCTGTCTTTTGGGCGGGGGACGATTGCTGATTTGCTGGCCTGCGAGGAACTCAACACGGATGCAGAACTGACAATAGTGTTGGTGGATACAGATGAGGCCGCTTTAGATAGGATGTACCGGTTTGGCCAAGTTCTGAAGGAGCATCACGACGCTGCGGCTCGGCTGGAAGCCACGACTGACCGCCGCCAGGCTCTGCCCGGCGCTGACTATGTTGTCACCGCCGTCGCGCGGAAGCGACTGGAACTATGGGAGCAGGACTTTCAGGTGCCTCTTTCGTATGGCTTCAAGCATATCTTCGGCGAGAACGGCGGCCCTGGAGCTGCCTTTCACGCCCTGCGCAGCATTCATCTGACTATGCCTATTATCCAGGACGTCGAAGAGATTTGTCCGGACGCGCTCGTGTTTAATTTCACTAATCCCGAGAGCCGCGTTTGCCTGGCGATAAGCCAGTTGACTAAGGTGCAGGCGGCAGGGATTTGCCACGGCCCATTCGCTACGCTGACCAAGGTAAGCGAGGTGCTGGGAAAACCTGTGGATGAGGTGGAACTGACCGTCGGTGGGATTAACCACTTCCACTGGGCATTGGCAATCAAAGATGCTCGGGATGGGACGGATCTGCTGCCCACTTTCCGTAAGCGAATGGCGCAGCAGACCTGGGGTCTGGGACCGCTGGTTCGCTACTTGTATGATACATTTGGCCTGCTGACATACCCTTCAGACAGCCATCCCGGCGAGTACCTCGGCTTTGCCTATGATCTGATCGGACCCAAGTTCGAGGACTACCGGCGCTACCACATCATTTGGGAACACGGTGACGGCGCGGGACAATTGCCCCGCTGGACAGTCATTCAGCAAGTGGCGGACGGTGAGGCACCTCTGACTGAGGAATTGGCGGCGACTTCCGGCGAAGTCGCTATTCCTATGATTAAGGCAATTGAGTTTGGCCGCGGCGACCGCATACTTTCGGTCAACGTTCCTAATACCAACCTATCGGTCAGCAATCTGCCTGAGGATGCCATTGTAGAAGTGCCAGCGATAGTTGATGCCCAGGGCATTCATCCCATTAGGGTTGGTCCGCTGCCCGAGGCCATTGCGGCGATGTGCCGCCTGCAAATATCAATACAGGATCTGCTGGTAGCGGCCTACCGGGAAAAATCCAAGCGCCTGCTGCTGCAGGCCTTGCTGTTAGAGCCGACGGTAGACAATGCCGCTCGGGCTGAGCAGATGATGGACGAGATGCTGACTCGCCAGGCCGAGTTTCTGCCTGAGTTTGAGTAATCCGCGCAAAACTGCAAGTAGCCGAAGATTCACTATTGCTAATGGAGACGATGTTTATGGCACATAATGTTTACTGGGGCGATTTTCATTATAACCTGCACTCGGAAAATGTGGAGGAAATTGAGACTATCCTGCAAGAGACTTCCGAGCGCCTGGACCTGCTGCCTCTGGCTTACTATCCGTTCTTGTATTATAAGACTCCTGAAGGCCTCTCGGTAGAGACCGTTGGCCAGCGCGAGCAGTTTCTGGAGGATTGGAAAGTCTTGCAGCAGGCCCTGGCCCGGTTCAATCAGCCGGGCAAGTTCGTAACTTTTGCCGGCTACGAGTGGCACGGAAACCGAAGCTACTACGGCGACCACAATGTCTTCTATTTTGACGAAAACAACCCCCTGGATGCCACCGAAGACCTGCCTGACCTGTTCGAGAACTTACGCCCGCGGCGGGGCATAGCCATTCCCCATCACACCGGCTACTCAGTTCATCAGCGGGGCAAGGACTGGGACTACCACGACGAAGACATTAGCCCGTTCGCGGAGATATTCTCGTGCCACGGCTGTTCGGAGGGCCTTGATCTCCCCCTGGATTTGAATCAGAATATTAGCATGGGTCCACGCACCTCGGGTGGTACTGTCCAGGACGGCTTAGCCCGTGGGTATCGGCTGGGAATCATTGCCTCCGGGGATAGTCACGGGACTTTCAACGGCATCTGGGGACGCGGCCTGGCTGCGGTCTGTGCGGAAGACTTGACCCGGGAGGCACTGTGGGAAGCGTTTATGCAGCGGCGGGTGTATGGCGTCACCGGCGACCGTATCCTGTTGGATTTCAACATCAATGACCACTTTATGGGCAGCGAGTTTGCCACTCGTGGGCCCCTGACTATCCACGGCACTGTCATTGCCAGCCAGGCTCTGGACCGCATTGAACTGCTGCGCAACAATGAAGTCATTGACACTTACTGCCATCGCGACCGCTGGCCGGCAGCCGCCTCGGACGAGGTAGTTCGATTCAAACTGCGCGTGGAGTTTGGCTGGGGGCCCAGTTCACATTACGGACTCCAGACCGAGGAACACTGTTGGGGCGGCCATCTCCAGGTGACCTCGGGCGAGATATTGGGAGTAGAGAAATGCTTCACTCGTCGGGGCAACTCAGTGCCCGTCGCTTCAGAGAATAGCGTTGAATTTGACCTGACCTGCAGCCCGCGTGGCGAGGAAGTGACGAATCTGAACCCGGAATATCGCAATGTCCAGGGCCTGATCTTTGAGGTCAAGGCTCCGCTTGACGCAGCACTGGTGCTGCAAGCCAACGGCCTGGAAAGTCGTTTTTCAGTGGCTGAGGCCCTGCAACAGGCCCATTTGCTGGCTGATCGGGAGGGAGCCCTGCAAACTATCAAACAGCAATTTGGACTCACTCCGGGGGATATAGAAAACCCTGACATATTCTATCACAACGCCTGGAAGATCCGTATCCACCGCGCCCATCCGCTGGCTTCCTACCACGTGCCGTTCCAATTCACGGATGACGACCCACCAGCGGGCCGTAATTGGTATTACCTGCGGGTCAGCCAAGTGGACGGCCAGATGGCCTGGTCCTCGCCCATTTGGGTGAAGGGAGCAGCCCACCGCAATCCGAACAGCCCACTGTCGAGGGTCTGACTCTTTGAGGTGTAAACCCGTAAGCCCTGGTTGACGCCATATAGTATGTGGCGTAAACTACACTATAGGGTTATGAGCCCGGTCGCCGCCTAAGGTAACTACACTCAAGGAAGAGAGAGCATTGATTCTTCCGTGTAAACATGAAAAACGAGTTACGGACCAGGTGCAGCCTGCAATTGATTTGCTGACGGATATGGACGTGTTGCACCCCGATGTATTGCTTCAACATAGCATTCAGCCACCCGACTACAAACAGGGCTTGGTCTTTCGTTCAGCAGTGGAGAGCATTCGGGGTTCGTTTATCGCTTCGTCAACTACAGCTCGTGAGGCATTAGTAGGGGATGTATTGGAGAACCTGCGGCAACGCGGTTCCATTGCGGACTACAGAAAGACTGCTGCCGCTGGGCGCCACGATTTCGACGTGAGCATTGACAGAGATCCAGACTACTTTGCTGCTCTGGAGGTAAAGGGTGGGGAGGGCAACAGCATCAATATCTCTGAACGCCCGTTGTGGGCCAAGGAGTTTGGCGTGTGGTGTCACCTGGACGGCGCCATACGCAACCAACCCGCGCACGGAGCGCACTCTATTGTCAATCGCTTGACTAACGAATTGGTCAGGCGACGAAAGCTGGTAGATGTCCTATTCTTCAAAGACGTACTCTGCGGCACACGGGCCCGGCCTTGTCCAAAATACCCAGGTAACGAGGATAAGATTGGGCTGTGTGGAGCACCCGACATATTCTTCTTTCCGCAGCGTATCCCCTCACTCGATGACCCTGAACCTCCCGTCCACACGTTTGACACCCTGAGGCTGCCCCGACTGATTTTAGACCTCTTCAGTGTAGAGCCTCACCACTACAGTGAACACACTTGGGAAGTCCA
This sequence comes from Candidatus Zipacnadia bacterium, assembly GCA_029820565.1. Classification (GTDB taxonomy): domain Bacteria; phylum Armatimonadota; class Zipacnadia; order Zipacnadales; family Zipacnadaceae; genus JALGTV01. The sequence continues at coordinate 50,648 of JALGUR010000028.1, read as the reverse complement.
TGTGAGGGTGGTGTCACTGCCGAACGAAAGGGCCCGGCGAGAAGTTCAAGTCTCGCACAAAGGTGATGTAGTTGACGCAAGCCGGTCTCGAGCATGGCGCTTAGAGGAGTGACTCATTTGTCTGAAACACCGGAGCAGGCAGAGCAACTTGCGCTATTGCAGCATTCGGAGACGATTGCTGAACTCGACGCGGAGCTCTGGAGAGGCTCATTTAACGCACGAGAAAGCACCTTGCAACAGCTCTCACCGTATGTAGGCAAGATGAAGTCGGGCATGGCCAAGGCATTGGTAAGTTTATACTCAGAGCCCGGAGACACGGTCTTGGACCCATTCTCGGGAGCTGGCGTCGTTCCTCTTGAAGCTGCGTTGCTGAGGCGTCGTGCCTGGGCCAATGACCTAAGCCCTTACGCGTATGTGCTGACACGTGGAAAACTCGAAGCACCGGCCAGTAGGAAAACGGCCATCGAAAGAGCTCTAATACTTGCTGAGGCGGTGGAAGAGTATACCCCCTCAGTGGATCGGGGTACAATTCCAGAATGGGTGTCCGAGTTCTTCCATCCGGATACCTTGCGGGAAGTCGTCGCTGCGTTCCGCGTACTTTCTGGTCTGAAAGACTACTTCTTGACGGGGTGTCTGCTGGGCATACTACATCACGTTCGTCCTGGTTTTCTCTCTTATCCGGCCAGTCATCTGGTGCCATATTTGCGCAAAGCAAAATACCCGCCTGACGAGTTCCCCGAGATGTACGCTTACCGTGATTTGCGCTCTCGCCTAATCGCGAAGGTGAAGCGTGCCTATCGCCGTCCTATGTTGCCCGTTGATTGGGAAAGCCGGTCGTACCGTGTGTGGCAGACAAATACTATGGACCTCCGGATTGAGGATGAAACGGTAGACGCCATTATCTCTAGCCCTCCATACTTTGGCGCTCTGGACTACGCGCGTGATAATAGACTGCGATTATGGTTTTTGGGTTGTAAGGACTGGAAAGAGTTGGACGCTGCTCTAACGGCCAATGAGAAAGTCTACATACCGCAAATGCGGCAATGCCTCAAAGAGATGGTGCGAGTTCTCAAGAGCGAGAGTTATTGCGTGTTAGTATTGGGAGACGTAGAGCGCGACGGGAAAACCCGGCGGACGGCGGAGATTATAGCTGACCTCGCAGTATCGGCTACGGGACATCAATTCATAGTTGAACAGATATACAACGACCATATACCAGATGACCGCCGTTCGCGGCGAAAGACTCAGACCACGAAGTTCGACCGCATTTTAGTAATGCGGAAAGTATAGGCCGCGGTGCTTGTGCTTTTGCCCTATTAGGGGGATAGCACTGGCCCACCGGAGCCAGTAATCCAGGGCTACACGCTGGCGGGCTGCGAGGGCTCGGAGCGCATAATCACCGTGTGCATAGGGAAGGATATCTCAATGCCTTCTTCATTGAAGCGACGGAACAAGGCTTTGATATATTCGTGCTGCAACTGGTACTTGATGGTTGGGTCGGTAACGCGCAGGGCGACCCAAAAGTTGATATTAGAATCACCAAACTCCCTAAAGCGCACCAGCGGCATCCAGGCCTGGGAACTACCTTCAACGCGGGCCATGACCTGCTGAGCCACTTCGATCGCCACTCGTTCTACCTGCTCTAAGTCACTATTGTAGCCCACGCCGCAGTGCACGTAGACCGACATCTCCGGCACGGGTAAGTGCCAGTTAGTAACTACGCTTTCGGCCAGTTTGGCGTTGGGAATTATTGTGAGGTTATTATCCCAGGGCCGGATGCGAGTATTGCGCCAGCCAATATCCTGCACAAAGCCCTCTTCGCCGCTGTCCAGTTGGATATAGTCGCCGGGCCGTATGGGCTGGTCCAGCATCAGATAGAAGCCGGCGAACAAGTTGCCCAGGGTGTCCTGGAGGGCCAGACCCACGGCAATGCCGGCGACGCCCAGACTGGCAAGCAAGGGAGTTATCTCGTAGCCGAGTTGGCCGAGAATGATAATCGTCCCGACGGCCAGTACGGTGATATTGACTATCTTCTTGACCATACCCACGTATATGGCCCGCTGGTCTCGCGTGGCGAGCAGGCGCCGGCGATACTTCTCGGAGGCGGCGTTGAATACGCGCAATAGCCCGTACACCACGGCTGCCGTCAGGGTAACGGCCAGGGCAATGCTGACATAAGTTAGCGGTAGGCCCAATTGCACCACAGTAGGATACAGGCCCACGATGGCCACGATCCAACATAGGGGACCCACCAGCAGACGCCAGTAGGCGAGGTCAATTCGCCCCTCGGTTCTCTCCTCAATGCGGCGCAGCGCCCGCGGCACCACCAGCCGGATGACCACAATCACAACCACTGTCACGCCCAGGGGAATACCTAAAACCGCCCACCTGACCACGCTGCTCATCCATTCTGGCATATTGCTTGGCATAACAGATCACCCATTAACAATAACGTTCAGCACACTGCTGTAGGTACTGAAGGCTTGCCTTAGTACCGCGCTCTACATCAGTAGGCTCCTCATATTCTATGGCCCAGTAGCCTGCATAGGAAGCAGCCAGTTCGGCTACTATCGGCTCCCAGGTAATAACCCCCGCGCCCATCGCGCAATACTCCCACTCATCCTTCTCCAGCCGTACATCCTTCCAATGACTGTAGACTACGAGGTCAACAGTAACCATTAAGGCAGCCAGCGGGTCCTCGTCGCAGTGGCGGAAGTTAGCCGGATCATAATTAAGTCCCACCGCCGCGGGTAGGCCCTCTAACAATCGGGCACACTGGGCACCCGTATTGGTAATACCGCCATGATTCTCCACGGCCACTACTACGCCGTTGGTCTCAGCATAGAGAGCCACGTCTTCCAGGCATTGACGCACATTGGCAAAGGTCTCATCGCCCACCTGCTTCTCCGACGCCCAGCCAGCAAATATCCGGAGCACTTCGGCTCCCAGGGCAGCGCAGACGTCAATCTGGCGCTTGACCCGATCAACCTGCTTTTGACGCGCAGTGGCGTCGGGGACGGTGAAATCATTGCTACCGGCTATGGCCACTATCCGCACACCAGCGTCAGCGGCCTGCTGAGCAGCCTGTTTCAAGTCATCATCTGAATCGGCGGGGCTCAAGTGATTGGTCTGGCCCTCGTCCAGATTTACCTCAACAGAATCCAGGCCTATTTTCCGGGCTGCCGCGAAGTATTCGGGCAGCGAGTACTCCCGAAATCCCCACGCAGCGCAAGCACATTTGAGCATCTTGACAGCCTCCTTCTCTACCATTCAAAGACAAGTGTTACAAACTCTTCAGGGCATTCATAGGCCCACTGGTAAGCGGCAGTAGCGTCATCTACCGGCAAAACCTTCGTCACCAGGTGGTCAAGTTTCAAGGTCCCCTCTACCATCATCTCTAAGCAGCGCTCTACCATCTCTGGCGTTTCGCCTACTGTCCCAGTGAAGGTCAGATTGCGCCCGAACAGGGTCTTGGGGATGAAGACATGGATGGGCTCCAGATACATTCCCTGGGCGTGCACCAACCCGCCGTTGGCAGCGTGCCGCAGGCACTCCTCCAGCAGGTGCGGTTCGCCGGTAACTTCAATTATCTTCTCCGGTCCCCCCGCACCGCACAACTCGGCCACTGCCTCCCACAGGTCAACCTCTGAGGCATTGATGGTCTCTTCAATGCCCGCCAGCCGCGCCTGCTCCAGGCGGTTCTCGCACAGGTCGGCGACGATCACCCGCGCGCCGGCGGCCCGGCATAACTGGGCCGCACAGTTGCCAATCCCGCCCTGGCCGACCACCAGTATCGTCTCGCCGGCTTCGGGCTTGACCTTTACGGTGATGCCTTTGTAGGCAATCGCAGGCAGCAGGGCAATAGAAGCCGTCTTCAGGTCAAGGCCCTCGGGCACCTTCACCGCCCGCCGCGCCCCCAGTGGGTGGCTGTGCTCGGAGATGACGGCATATTCAGTATGCCCCGCCCAAGCCGGGCAGTAGCGCTCGTCAAAGTCCCAGACCAGGTTGGACCCGAGAGCAATATCACCCACCTGCAGATGCTCCACGGCGCTGCCCACCTCAATCACTTCACCCACTGGCATATAGCCGGGCAGGATCGGATACCATTGGCTGTTGGGTGGTAGGCTGTGCATCTGGGCGCTGTACAGGTCCAGTTCGGTGCCCCGACTTAGCCCACTGTATATGGTCCTCAGTACCACCCCATTGTCATCCATCCTGGGAAACAATACGTCTTCGTGGACTTCGGCGTGCAGCGGCCGGGTGAATACTATCGCTTTGCCTTCATATCTATCAGGCATTATCTTCTCTCCCTATAAGTCGCATGGTTCATACGACCAGTCATATTCTCTGTACAGTAGAGCAGACCTTCTTTGTCTGACCTGTGTCAGCCCGAAAAATGAACATCTCAGCCGCCCGCGGCGTCTAGGAACCTGTCGGCAGCCGACCGAATACCATATAGCAAAGACGACAGAATGCTGGAAGTGCCAATAAGGAGGTAACAAAGATGAAGATGAAATGGTTGTGGATCGGAGCCGTAGCGATGTTGTGCGCAGTGCTGACCGCGGCAGTGTGGGCGGTCAACACGCCGGGGTTGGGCCAGGAGGCCGGCGGCGCTCAGGGTATGCGCCAGGGGCGCAAGCCGCCGCTTACCCCGGAGCAGCGCGAGGAGTTGAAGGCCAAAGTCAAAGAGATGAAGGAAGAGGGCGCCTCCGGCGAAGAGATTCGCGAAGCGCTCAAGGACATGCTCAATGACTGGGATATTGAACTCCCCCAGGGCAATAGAGTCCAGAAAAACGTCAGGGCCAGATTGTCCTGGCTGGCCAAGCAACTGACGCCGGAACAGCGCCAGGAGCTAAAGGCCAAAGTTGAAGAGATGAAGGACGAAGGCGCCTCCGGCGAAGAGATTCACGCCGCTATCAAGCAGATGTTGGATGGCTGGGGCATTGAAGCTCCCCGCGCCGCTGCAGGGCAGGCCTTGAAGACCGTGCTGGCCCAACTCACCCCCGAACAGCGCCAGGAACTAAAGGCCAAAGTTGAAGAGATGAAGGACGAGGGCGCCTCCGGGGAAGAGATTCGCGCCGCTATCAAGCAGATGCTGGACGGCTGGGGCATTGAAGCTCCCCGCGCCGCTGCAGGGCAGGCCTTGAAGACTGTGCTGGCCCAACTCACCCCCGAACAACGCCAGGAACTAAAGGCCAAGGTCAAAGAGATGAAGGAGGAGGGCGCCTCCGGCGAAGAGATTCATGCCGCTATCAAGCAGATGTTAGACGGCTGGGGTATTGAAGTGCCCCAGGGCAATAGAGTCCAGAGAAACGTCAGGGCCAGATTGTCCTGGCTGGCCAAGCAACTCACCCCCGAACAACGCCAGGAACTAAAGGCCAGGGTCACGGCGATGAAGGACGAAGGGGCCTCGCGGGAAGAGATTCACGCCGCTGTCCAGGAGATGCTCAAGGCCTGGGACGTTGAAGTTCCGCAGGGGTGTCATAGCAGCCCCGCGGCCGGATGTACCGGCGAGCGGTAAGTATGGAAGCCGTAACCTTACCTCCTCAAATCGGGCATAACAGCCCGATAACACAGTCGCCGTCCCTTTGGGGGCGGCGATTCGTGTTATGGGGTATCGCCTGTATGGTAGACCAAACCAAGCGCCACATTTGATTAGAAGGCCGCATATTGGTTGGCTCGGGCCGTTGCAAGTTTAGTCCAGCCGAATATTGGGTATACAGTATTTGAGCAAATACCGAGGTATATTTGATGCGTTCTTTATGATTGTTCAGTCCATTGGGTCTGCAACGGGTAGCAATTAGTCCAGAGAACGGACAGGAGGAACAGCAAAATGGGTCTATTAGACCGTGCACGAGGTGAAGCAGGTGAAGAGGGGAGGCCCCGGACGACGGCGTTGGTCGTTGACTTTTGCGCCAGGCGCCCGGGGGCATTCTTGCTGAGTATAGAGGGCGACTGGGACACCGCTCGCGAAATAGTGGACTGCCTGACCAGCGCTGGCCAGAATGGCAGCGCCAGCCTCAATGTGGTGGCCGGTGACGATAACGAGCACTTGTCTCTCACGGTTCAGATCCAGGCCTCGGAAACCGATGCCTCTATCGGGATGATGTTCGAAGAAGCGGGGCAGATTATCAGGAGTCTCGAAGACGCGGGAATCGTCAAAGCCGTCCAGATGTCCTAACAGGCTACTGACAGTTGGCCGAGGCACGGGTGTGAAGCGAGTCCACCTATGATCAATAGGGGTGGGCTGCACGGAGCACAGACTGCCGCTGAAGACATACTATCTTAACACGAGGGAGGAGACAAAATGAAGGGTACGGTAACGATTACTGACGAGAATCGGATTCTCATCATCCTGGGTGGTGACTGGCGCACGCCGCAGCAGATTATGCGCTGTCTGAAGAATGCGGGGCCTGACGTAGCACAAGGTGCTACTATTCACCTCACCACCACGGATGGCAAAGATGATCCGGCCATTAGCCTGGAACTTGCTGACGGCGACCTCGCCCTCCAGTTCAAGAAGACTATCCAGGCAGTCCGGTCTCTCAAAGAGGCTGGGATTATCCAAAGCGCCGAGCTGAGCTAACCCACCAGTAACTGCAGCCGGCAGCCCAGCGCCAAAGGGCCACAGCGTGGGCATAAGGTACTGTGGCGTGCAGGGATGTCTATGCAGGCCTGGGCATGTAACATACTAATAGTCGGACAAGAAGGTCGAACCAGCCTACTTGAGGTCTGTTGAGACTGTCTGGTCAACGCGATCGCCGCCCCACCACGGGCGGCGATCGCCATTTTTCTGCCTGCCCCGCGACTATCCCGTGGCCTCCTTGCCCTGAGTCTGTCGGAGGGCCTGCCCTGAGCCTGTCGAAGGGCCGTTCCCTGCTTGCCCTGCTTCCCCGCCTCCCTGTATCCCTGCACCCCTGCCTCCCTGTATTGTAGGAGGGCCATCCCTGGCCCGCTTGCCCTGACCCTATCGAAGGGCCGTTCCCTGCTTCCCCTGCTTCCCCTGCTTCCCCTGCTTCCCCGCCCCCCTGCCCTGAGCCTGTCGAAGGGCCTGTCCTGAGCCTGTCGAAGGGCGGCCCGACCCCTGCTCCTGGACTATGACCGGATCATTACCAGCAGCATCTTGAACGGCTGGACGGCGGTCAGGCCGTGGGGCTGGTCGGCGGGCATTATGAGCATCTCGCCTGCCTTCACGTTGAACGGGTCCCCGGAGATGGTAATCTGGGCCTCGCCGTCAAGTATGTACACCAAGGCGTCGAACGGGGTAGTGTGCTCGCTTAACCCCTGCCCCTGGTCAAAGGCGAACAGGGTGACAGTTCCGGTGTCCTTATCAATCACCGTCCGGCTAACCACGCTGCCCTCCTGATACTCCACCAACCCCGCCAGTTCTACCACCCGCCCGACCAGTTTGCCGGTATCTGACTGATTGTTATTATCATTCACCACTGCTGGTTCCTTTCTGCCGTGTCTGATGCGTCAACTCAGTAGGTCGGGCGTCTCGCCCGACCACGACGCAATCGCTGTGGGAGGGGCATGCTTGCTGTTCTCTGTCGTCTTCTGCTGTTGAACTGTCGTTCCCTGCTTCCCTGCTTCCCTGAGCCCTGGCCTCGGGGCCTGCAATCCCTCTAGTGCTTTAAGCAGCGATTACTTGCTTGACTGTGAACGGCGTAGCATATATAATACACGAGAATATCGTCCACGTACCAGAGGTGGTACAATGAACTGGTTCTATCATGGTAGCAACATAGAAACCAAGATTGGGAACGATTATCATAACAAAGGCGAAGAGATAAGGAGATTTAGGGAACTCCACTATGATACGTTTCGGGAGGAAATGTTAGGTATTCATGGGATTGATAATGAGAGTTGCAACAGGAAAGTCAAACTCTTGAATCAGTATTATCTCGAAGTCGACAGATGTGTTGAGGACTGCGGGATCACTCATCAGTCCAAGTTCAGACCCACTGTATTAGAGGAATTCTGCGGTTACCTTTTTCATAGGTTGCCTGAAGTCAACGAATTAGGTCTAGGATTCTTCCATAAAAACATATTCGCTGGTATAAAGATTGATGCCACGGGCCGAATGCAGATTGACACAAAGGATGTAGATTTTTGTATTGGAAAAGGCTATGAAATACTGGTGGAAGAAAACGAAAGACGGTTAATTGTTCCAGTAGTAGCAATAGAGTGTAAAACTTATATTGATAATACAATGTTTAGCGAAGCGCAATTCACCGCTCAGAAGTTGAAAAACGGCACACCCGATGTTAGAGTTTTTGTTCTGACCGAAAAAAACGAAGTTGCGTTGGATAAGTTGCCGTCGCAAACACCTGTGGATGAAATCTTTGTTATCCGCAGGCCCAAGCCACACATCGATGAATCTGTTGTGTGGGATTTCTTTCAGGAAGTTAGTAGAACGATCAAGCGAGTCGCGATTGAGGACACTATACGGCTTCCAGGAAGATTGTTGAACCTTGAAATTGAGTTGACTTGAAATGAGTCATAGGATTATGGATAGAGAAGAAAAGGTCAGTAATAAGACACACAAAAAGAAGGTGCGCATGGGGGGCAGCGCCGTCGATACTACCAGGAAAGGCCGGCCTGCAGCAGTATCAGCTGGCCCTCAGGACAGTTCCTTTGAGATTAACAATATCTACTGCGGGGACTCCCTGGACGTGATGCGCCAGATGCCTAACGACTTTATAGATATTATTATTACTTCTCCTCCGTATAATTTTGGTTTGGACGAGTATGATGGACACAAAGATACCAGGTACTGGGACGAGTATTTTTCCCACCTGAATGAAGTCTGGATAGAGAGCAAGCGGGTATTGAAGACCGGGGGAAGAATATGTATCAACATACAACCATTGTTTTCTGACTATATGCCCTCGCATCATATAATATCAAATCAACTGTTATACTTAGGATTCCTTTTCAAGGCCGAGATACTTTGGGAAAAGCACAATTATAATTGCAAATACACGGCGTGGGGCAGTTGGAAAAGCCCCAGTATGCCCTATATGAAATATACCTGGGAGTTTATTGAAGTATTCTCTAAGGGCAGCCAGAAAAAGAAGGGCGACCCGGAAAAGGCAGATATAACCGGTGATGAGTTCAAAAAGTGGGTCTATGCCAAATGGGAAATCTCACCAGAGCGAGATATGAAAAAGTACGGGCACCCCGCAATGTTCCCCATTGAGATACCGTATAGACTGCTACGACTTTTCAGTTATGAGGGAGACCTGGTATTAGATCCCTTTAATGGATGTGGGACGACAACATTAGCGGCCAAGCAGACCAATAGAAGATATATAGGAATTGACATCTCCGAGAAGTACTGCCAAACAGCCAGACAGAGATTAGCGTCTACACTTTTCTAACCAGCGTCGTGCTCCTCGCTCTTCTCCCGCAGTTCCTTCAACTTCATCAGGGCTTCAATGGGCGACATGGTGTCCAGGTCCAGGGATTGGAGTTCCTCTATGATGGGGTCGGGGGCGGCGGCGAAGAGTTGCATCTGGACGGTGGGCGCGACCTGGCGGGCGGCCTCGGCGCTGGGGGCCACCGCGCTACCTAAGTCCTCCTGCTCGAGGCGGCGGAGGACCTCCAGAGCGCGGTTGATGACCTCCTCGGGCAGCCCGGCCAAGCGGCCGACCTGAATCCCGTAACTGCGGTCGGTGCCGCCCGGCATTATCTTGCGCAGGAAGATTATCTCCTCGCCCTGCTCCTTGACCGTGATGCGATAGTTTTTGACCCGAGGCAGGATTTCAGTGAGTTCGTTTAGATGGTGATAGTGAGTGGCGAAGAGGGTCTTGGCGCCAATCTGCCGGCTGATGTACTCGGCCACCGCCCAGGCGATGGACAGCCCGTCAAAGGTAGAGGTGCCGCGGCCGATTTCGTCTAAGATAATCAGGCTGCGGTCGGTGGCATTGTGGAGGATATTGGCCGCCTCGGTCATCTCCACCATAAAGGTGGAGCGGCCCATAGCCAACTCATCGGAGGCCCCGACGCGGGTGAAGATGCGGTCTACCAGGCCCAGGCGCGCTTCCCTGGCCGGCACAAAACTGCCCATCTGGGCCAGCAGGCAAATGAGGGCGACCTGGCGCAGATACGTGGACTTGCCGGCCATATTGGGGCCGGTGATAATCAGGAGTTGGTCACTGTCGCAGTCCAGGTAGGCATCATTGGGGACGAACGGCTCGGGCTGGGTGCGTTCCACAACCGGGTGGCGGCCGTCGGTGATGTGAATGCGGTCGGAGTCTTCTACCTCCGGTTTCACATAATTGTATTCAATCGCCGCCTCGGCCAGCGCGGCCAGTACGTCCAGAGCCGCCAAAGCGCGCGCCGTACGCAGGACTCGCTCGGTATGTTCGGCGACCTGGTCACGCAGGGCGCAGAACAATTCATATTCCAATTGCTGGCTTTTCTCGTCGGCGCCCAGTACCCGCGCTTCCTGCTCCTTGAGTTCAGGGGTGATGAACCGCTCGGCATTGCTCAAGGTCTGCTTACGCTGGTAGTCCTCAGGAACACGGGGCAAGTTAGAGTTGGTCACTTCAAGGTAGTAGCCGAAGACCTTGTTGTAACCGACCTTAAGCGATTTTATGCCCGTGCGGGCCCGCTCGGTATCCTCCAGTTCGGCAATCCAGCGCCGCCCGCCGGCGCTTGCGTCACGCAGTTCATCTAATTCATCCGAGTAGCCCTTCTTAACCAAGCCGCCCTCGGTAAGCAGCACGGGCGGGTCGTCGGTCACGGCACTATCCAGTAAGTCGTGCAGGTCCTGGAGGCCGTCAACTTGGCTCACCAGGTCTTTGAGCAGGTTAGCCTGGGCTCCCGCCGCCGACTCCAGTATCTGAGGCAGTTGAGCCAGCGAATCACACAGGGCGCGCAGGTCGCGGGCATTGGCCGTGCCGGCGGCGGTGCGGCTGATGAGCCGCTCCAAGTCGTAGACCTCGCCCAACTGCTCGGCCAGGCCGTCGGCTAACATTCGGTCACCCACCAGATTCTCTACGGCGTCCAGGCGCTGATTGATTTGAGCGACATCTAACAGCGGCTGGCGCAGCCACTGGGCAATCAGCCGCCGACCCATAGGCGTGCGGGTCTTGTCCAACAGCCACAATACCGTCCCCTGTCGGGAGCCTTCGCGGGCGGTGCGCTCCAGTTCCAGGTTGCGCCGCGTAGTGGCGTCAATGACCATATACTGACTGGTGTGATAGGTAGTCAGACCGCTCAGATGAGGCAAGCCTTCCAGGCGATTTTCCTTCAGATACCGGATGGCTAACGCCGCCGCTGCTTGTGCGGCGGGCATATCCTGGCAGCCAAAGCCATCCAGGTTGTCCACCCCGAAAAATTCTCGCAGGTGCTCGCCAGGAGTCCGAAATTCAAACTCTGGCTCTTCAACGACCGTAATTGGAGCGGCACTGCCGGCGGTGAGCGCCTCGTAGAGCACTTGATCTTCGGCCAAGTCGCTGGGCAGGAGAATCTCGGAGGGTTGGACGCGCATTACTTCATCAATCAACGCGGCCAGCAGCGGGTCCAGGACCCGAGCACTGCCGCGCAGCAGTGACGTGTCGTCTCCCGCCTCTGAGCCCGCTACCGGCTCGGGTTCGGTGACCAGGAAATCGCCGGTGGATATGTCAACCAAGGCGACGCCGTACTTATTGGCGGCGCGCGCCACGGCCAACAGGAAATTATGCTGGGCGCCGTCTAACAGTTCATCTTCCAGTAGCGTACCCGGGCTGACTACCCGCGTGACCTCACGGCGGACCAGGCCCTTGGCCTTCTTCGGGTCCTCGGTCTGCTCCACAATGGCCACGCGGTAGCCCTTGTGCACCAGCATCGCCAGGTACTTGTCCACCGCGTGATGCGGGACCCCACACATCGGAATGCGCCCGCGCGGGCCACACTCGCGGCTGGTCAGCGTCAGTTCCAACTCGCGCGCCCCGGTCTCGGCATCCTCGCCGAACATCTCGTAGAAATCGCCCAGCCGAAATAGCACCAGGACATCCGGATGGTCCTGCTTTATCGCCCGCCACTGCTTGAACAGCGGCGTCAGTTGGTCCTCGGATGGCAAGTTCAACAGTAATCACCATGTATCATAATACTCTTAAACGGCTTTTGTGGGGAACCCGCTTTTTCGGCAAAAAGCCGGTTCCCCACACCCCTCCGGCAAAAACTTTTTAAACTTGGTGGAGCACTCGCAAAATATCCAAATTTACTATTTCGCCACGCCGGCCGCTTATTCCTGTATCAATGTACCGGTGGACCGATAAGCAAACAAGCCCACAACCAGAGGAGATTGTGGGCTCAGATAACTGCGAAACTCGGATGTCTTAGGTTAACACTTCGGCCAGCCAGTTGGTCAGCCAGGCCACCCCGCCCGCTACTAAGAGCAAGCCCACGCTCGTCCCCACCGCCCACTCGGGCTGCATCAGCACCTCCCAGTCCAGTTCCCATGCGCTGGCCGCTTCCATCAACTGCGGCAGATGCTGCTGGATAAGCAGCATAACCACCGACAACAGGCTCACCGCCGCCACCGTCGGCCCGAGGCCCTCCAGCAACCATCGCCGGCGCCACCTGCGCAGAATCTCCGCATCCGTCACCTGCGCCATGGTTCGCTGCACCAGTGCTTCGTCTGCCTCCATCTGGTCTGCTCTCAGCAGACGGTCCAGAGCCCGAAACTGCTCCAGGCGCTGCCGGCACGTCTCACATGCAGCCAGATGTGCCCGCAATCGCTCCCGGCGTTTCCCCTGGACCAAGCCTGCACTGTGAGCGGGGAGTAGTTCTTGAGCCTGTCGACAGTTCATAGTAGCCCCCTCTCCCCGGCCAGCCGCCGCAGCCGCTCTCGCCCACGTGACAGCCACGCCTTCACCGTCCCCGCCGGTGCGCCTGCGGCCTGGGCGATCTCGGCCACCGACAGCTCCTGGAGATAAAACAAGGCCAACGCGATCCGCTGCTTTTCCGGTAGTTCTACGAGCAGCCTCACTAATGGCCCGGCCTGTTCAGCGGGCGGCACCAACGACTCAGCCGCCTCCCGTCGCCCGTACCTCTCCCAGCGGGCCTGCCGCCGACGGTGGGCGCGCAGATGCCCGCGAGCCTCGTTGACGGTGATGCGATACAGCCAGGTGGAGAACTTGGCTAAGCCCCGGAAGCGAGGGAGTTGTTGGTAAGCCTTGATGAAGGTTTCCTGGGTCACATCCTGAGCCGCGTCGGGGTCAGAGACAATTCGCCTGGCCAGGTTCACTACGCGATCCTGGTAGCGACGCACCAAGGCCTCAAAGGCCGAGTGGTCGCCCCTCGTCGCGCGCGACACCAGAGCCGCTTCATTGCTGGCGGTCGGCTCGTGAGCAAAGTTTCGCGATAGATGCCTAGCGAAGGTGAGTACCATTGTCATCAGAAGCGATTCACATGTTGTTCAGCATTGGCAGTAGTAGCAGCAGCTTACCAAGGTCCAGCTGGCCCAGCACACCAGCGGCGATAACCTGCTGCGGGGTCACTACGGCCAGCACAAATCCGCGGGGTGGCTGGGCCTCAGCCTCGGCAGGGACCAGCGTGGGCAGTTGGAATAGGGCAATTGACTGCTTCGGCCCTTCGCTAATACGCAGGCAGGGCTTCCAGCCCACGCTCAGAGCTCGCTGCAGGTAATAGGTAGTTACCTTGGGAACGTTGACCTCGCCGTCCCGCGGCATCTGGATTGCCAACGCGAAGCCCTCGATCTTCTCGAGGAATCCAACCAGCGCCTCAGTAGTTTCCGGGCCCATTTTCTCCAGGGCCTCGCCCAGGTCGTCCAGCGGCTCGGGCACACCGGCTTGGCTCTGCAGCAATTGCTCGAGCACTGGGCGCAGCATACTCAACAGACCGGCGTCCAGTTCGACCTGTATCGGACAGGATAGCCCCGGATAACACAGGCCCTTCAGGGTGGCCAGGTCCTCGGGTTTATCCAGGCCAGCGGCCTCGGCGCTCACTGCACTGGCGTCTACCTCATCAGCGCGGATGGCTGCGTTAGCCGATAGCAGAAGGACCCCAAGCGTTATTGCTAATACTATGGTCAGGTTCCGACTCATAGTTCTGATCTCCTCTACATTAAAATTGGTACACCAGTTACTACGAGAAAAGGCATAAAAACGTTGCAGAGCAATGGGTCCCTTCTCGTTACATTAGATGCCAGCCGGCCTGATGTTGGTTGCACCTATTACGATACTTCTTCGCGGTCTGGCCTGCAACCTCCGACCCACAGCACGGCGTCTAACCTAATAGAGACAGCCAGCATTCAAAGGAGGTAGAACTGAATGCTTGTACTTATTATTGTCGTCGTTGGCCTCGTGATAACACTACGTGTCTACCGCATGACGCTTGAGAACCGTCGGCTCATGCTCCTGCTGGAAGAACGCAGGCTGCTGATTGAAAAAGGAGTCACCGACCTGCCGCCGCTGCAACTAGGTGAAATGCCAACGAAAAAGGGCCTGCCTGGCTACCTCGCCGCCGCCATTATCCTGTTGTTCATCTCCGCCGCTTGGGTGGCCTGCGCCTTCTTAATGCGACCTCTGGGGATGGATTACGGGCTGAATGTCTGGCCAAGCATCATGCTTGGCGCTATCGGACTGGCGCTGCTTGTGATACACTTCATCGGCGAGGCCTATGAGCGCCGGGGGAGCCAAGAGCAGGAGCCGCCGGGGTAGGCCAGGATGGTGTTGAGCATTCGGCGTCCAGCAACGAAAGCAAACGACGACCTCACCCCTGACCCCTCTCCGTTCCGGAGAGGGGAAGGCGGGCCGGGTTCGCTGTGCTCACCACGGCCCCTCCAAACCCCCCTTCGGCAGGCTCAGGACGGGGCAATCGGGGCAGGGATGCCCCTCCCACAGTAAAGAGAACCATAGGCAGTTCGGTAGGCTCACTGTAAACAGGACTCCTGTGCCATTCAACAGCACTACGACAAGCTCAGGGCAAGCGGGCGGAAGTTATGGCCAACTTCCGCCCCTACAGACAGAAACGCCGATAAGCTCTGAACGTGTGAACCGTTGCCCTCGTCTTTCCCGCTTCTCGTCTCCCGCCTCCGCTACATTCAACCGGCCCTCCACACCCCCCTTGGGCAGGGTCAGGACGGGGCAGTCGGGGCAAAGATGCCCCTCCCACGAAAAGGACGTGTCAAATGCCCTCACGGTGAGCACAAGTAAAGCCTCCGGCCATTGCCGTGGTCCTTTCCCGCTTCTCGCCTCTCGCCTCTCGCCTCTGCTGTTACGCGCGGGCGAGTTTGGTCGCCGTCTCGCCGCCGTTGATAATGTAGAGCAGCGGCATGGGCCGGTCGGTGCCCTCAATGTACTCGGGGCGGGCTTGCCAGGGCATGACCGATAGCACGTTGGCCATATCCATCCAGTATTCCAGGCGGGCGGGCTTCAGGCCCCAGGTCATATGGAAATGATTGGCGGGGGCGAACTGCTTGTACTCGCCCATTGTCGCGTACTTGGGCACTACAAAAGTATGAGGCCAGGTCGGCGTGGAAGTCGCGCAGACGGCCTGAGCCAACTCGTCGGGAAGGCCGACCGTGGTGGCTTCATCCCATATCAGCGAGAAGACGTTGCTCATAGCGCTGTAAGCCAGGCGGCCGGCGATGCCCGCAATGCCCGCCGGGGAGATGAAGGTAACTGAATTGCCGCCGCCGGGGAAGTAGCCCGGGTCAGCCTGGGGGAAACTGACGTTGGCCATAATCCGCTTAATGGGAGCGCCCGGCTGAGCCGCCCAGTCAAAGGAGGCGCTGCCGGAGTTGTCACCATCCACGAAGCCCCGCTCGCGCCACAGAGCATCGGGTTCCACATCAGCCATATCCAGTTCTTCGGCCAACTGATTGATCTCCCAGGGCTCCCAGACCTTGCGGAAGTCCATAAACAAGGGCGGATTGCCGCCGCTGAGCCAGGTGAAGTACAGCATAGTCAGCAGCCCCTGCACATCCGCCTCAGTGGCGTAGGGCAGCGGGGCCTTGCGACCGTTGTGGTCAAAGGTGGAATTAAACAGTGACTCCATGATGTCCGCGACGGGCAAGGGCGTTCCGCGCGGGTCCGAACCCCATTCTAATTGGCTCATAAATCCACCGCCGACGGCATTGAGGTCAGCCATCAGGTCGCGCACTATCAAGTACATCGCCAGGCTCTGGCGGAAGCGCTGCTCGTCGGCCTCGTCGCGAATCTCAATCCTGTCGCGTGCGTACCGGCGCAGCCACCTACGGAGTTTGGCAAGTTCGTTGTGGTCATAGGCCCCCTTACTCAGCATATCCGTCAGGAGTTTCATATCCAGCCGGGTAATCTCCAGGCCCAGTATATTGCGCGTGGGGATGACATGGGCCAGCGCCGTCTCCATGCCCATAGAGTCATGCCCGAAGACAACCACGCGGCGGCCCCGCAGGCCAACCCAGGTTAGAGCCCCATAGCACCAGTCCACCAGCGCTTCAGCCGTGCTTGCGGTCATCTGGGGATTCAGGCCGGTGTCGGGCCAGGTGCCGACATTGATATGAATCAGCCGCCCGTACTGGGAAATGGCACCACTGGCCGCATGGGTAAATACAACCCCGGGCTTGGGTCCGGAGTTGCCGCAGGTCAGGTTAATAGGAGTGTCATCCGGGAACTGGGTAAGCAGCGAAATGAGGCTCAACTGGGGAAAGGCCCACGTGTCAGGAGTGCAGACCAGAGCATTCACTCCTTCTGCCTCGAACTGCCGAGCCACCATATCCGCCTGGCCCTCGCCGTCCACCAGAATCGGCGAGTAGACCACGTTGGCGGCTGAGCCGTCGGGCAAATGCACATTGTCAGCGATCACCTGGGCGGCCATCGCCACGATGTTCACCGCCCGCTGGCGCGATTCCTTATCAATACGCGGGTCGCAGGTAGCAAATACGCCGAAGGTCGGAACTTTCATAGTATTTCTTCTTGTTGCGCCAAGCCGCTTGGCATCAGCCATGTGGGGTCACTCCTTATTGTGTCGTTTGTGCACTCAAGCATTCGTCACTGGACACTACTATCCCTTCCTCTCAATATTGGCGCAGTTCGGTGACGAGCAGGATTACACGCGCCTGGGCAGGAGCAGGAAATAGAAGGTGGCCGCGGATTTGTGGCGAATAGATGCTATTTGATAGCATTCAGGGCCGGAATTGCTGAGTGATTGACCGACCGCTGAGTAATCCGGCGCCCTCATCACCCATAGCGAGGCAGGATAGTTATGAGCTTTCGGTATATGCTGCGACGGGCTATTGACCTGTCGCGAGCCGAAGAGATTATTAAAGAGACTCTGGAATTCTGTCGCCAGGCGCAGATACATGAGGTTATGTGGTTTGTTGACTGCGAGGAGAGCAACCACGGTATTACCCCGCTCTGGGTTATTGAAGCCTACATTCCCGCATTAGAGAAGGCTCGCGAGGCCCTGGAGGCCGATGGGCGGGTCTTTTCCATTAACCCGTGGATGACTTTGCTTCACGGCGACCGGGGGCGCCAGACTCACCGCTATTATCCTGATATGGGACTTATGGTGGGCCACGATGGCACCCAGTGCCAGGCCTGCACCTGCCCGGCGGACGAAGTGTGGCGGGACTACCTGTGTGAGGCCTATCGCCTATATGCCTCCACCCAGCCGGCAGTATTATGGGTGGAGGACGACTTTCGCCATTTTGGCCACCAGCCCGTAGAATATGGCTGCTTTTGCGAGGCTCATCTTCAGGCTTTCGGCGAACGGGTGGGTGAGCCGGTAACTCGCGAGGCGCTGGTCCAGGCGGTGCTGGCCCCGGGCAAGCCCCATCCGTGGCGGGCGCTGTGGCTGGACTTGCAGGGCGAGGAGATGATTGAAGTCGCCCAGATGCTCGAGCAGGCAGTGCATGAGGTCAGTCCAGAGACTCGCCTGGGCCTTATGACCTCCCACCCCGAATGGCATGCCGTAGAGGGCCGGCGGTGGCACCGACTGCTGCAGGCCTTAGCTGGTCCTTACGAGCCCGTCTGTCGGCCGCACTATGCCGCTTACCAAGAAGGCAATGCCGCCGGTATGTTGGGCAATTTCAGCATTGCTCTGGAGACAATTTATCATTTGCCCCCGGGCACGCGCAGTTGCCCCGAACTGGAAAATCACCCCCATGGCCGGTCCAGCAAGTCGGTCCGGGCCACGCGGCTGCACCTGATATTAGGGAGCATGGTCAGCACTGGCGAGATGACCCTCAATATACTTGATATGCTGCCCAACGCCCTGGTGGATGAAGGCTACGGGGCAATGCTGGCCGCCACCAAGCCATTCCTCGGAGAAATAACCGAGGCCCGCGACGGCGCGACGGAGCGCGGCGTGCGCCTAATGTCTAATGAGCGCGCTTCCTACTATGTCCACACCTCGGGGGGCTGCGATCTAAGGGAACTGCTGCCCGGCGGCTCGGGCTGGGCCTGGCCCCTGTCGGCCGTGGGCATTCCCATCACTTATGAATCTGCCGGAGCCGTTATTGCCCTCACCGGGCAGACCATCCGTGCCTTCAGTGCCGCCGACATCCAGCAGATTCTGTCGGGCGGCGTACTGATGGACCTGTCAGCGCTGGAGGTCCTTACTGATATGGGTTGGGGTGAGATGTTGGGAGTGGTTGACTTTGAGACGGTCAGTCAGATTGACTCCGGCTATTCTGTGGAACGAATCGTGGATTCACAGTTCGCGCTCGCGGGCAGCGAGTTTCTATCGCTTAACGGTGCGTCGGTGCGGGCGAGGATGGGGAAAATGAATCCTCATCCCGGCGCTAAAATCATCACCGAGTTTGTGCATTATGACGAGAATACCCGGTCGCTGCCCGGCGCAATACTGTTTGAAAATACTCTGGGAGGCCGAGTGGCCATCCAGCCGCTGGACCTCAGTGAAGGCGTCGGCACCAGTTTCTTCAAGGCAAGTCGTCCCCATCAGTTGGCCACCATTGTGCAGTGGTTAGGCCGAGGGGCTTTGGCGCTATGGGTTCAGGGGGGCCCGTATCTGTTGGCCCGTCGCTGGGACAAGCCGGGACGGACTACCGTGGCGGTGATTAACGGCAGCATTGATCCGGTGGACCATTTGCACCTGGCCCTGTCCCCGCCGGACGGCGGCGTAGCCAGCATGCAGGCGTGCACGGCGGTGCATGGCTGGCAGCCGATACCCCCAGAGCACTGGGAGAGCCGTGAGGGGCAAGTGCGAATTGAGATCCCGGGTTCACTGTCCGGCTGGGATAGCCTACTGGTCGCCCTGCTGGCTTAGCTGATTATGGTCAATGACGTGGGACGAACCGTTGTATGGCAATCCCTGGGCGGGGCTATTCTTGACAATAAGAGGCCAGATTCATAGAATTACCTGTACATTAGCGACTGAAGCAACCCGAGCAGTATTCACTGACGTCTGCCCACGGGGTAAAGTCACAATGCAAATAGCTGTCCGCACGTATGAAGAGAGCGGGGGGCAAGATGACGTGTGAGGTAACAATTCTGAGCGTATCTCTGCTGGTCGGGATAGTCCTGATGCTGACTTTGCGGGACGGCAAGGACAAAGGTGTCGGGGGCGCCCCGGAGACAGCGCAGATTGAGCCGGCTACGGCGCCGGTATTCGCCGAAGAGCCAGACTATGCCCAGTATCCGGAGGGGATGGCTGGCTTTACCGGCTATGACCTGCAGCAGGTGGCCCATTGGACGCTCAAACCGGCTATGCGGGCTCGTATCGGGCAGCGGGACCTATACAAAACCTCCGTGACCCTGTTGCCCAATGGTGAAGTGTTGGCTACGGCTTGCTACCGAGATGAGGAGGACATCTTTAGGATTAAGGTTTATCGCTCCGGTGACGAGGGCAGGACGTGGGAGGAAATGCAGACAGAAGGCGCCACGGTGCTGGGCAAGGAGCCATCTCTAACCTGCCTGGCAGACGGCACCTTGCTGCTGGTCAGCCAAGTCATGGGCGAGGGGGCCCGCCTGTACCGGTCAATTGATGGCGGCATAACCTGGACCGAGCCACCATGCGAGATTTCTACGTATACCCGCAATATCCTGGAGCAGGCCGACGGCAGTCTAATACTTTTTGATCGCACTTCGCGACTACGGTCCACCGATGGGGGGCAGACGTGGGGCCAGCGAGAAGAGTTCAGTGTGGAAGACGCCCCGGACTTTCATTTCGGGGAGACCGCGATAGTTCAACTGGAAGAGGACCATTTCCTGGCGACCCAGCGTCTGTATGGCGAGGAATATGAAGCCCTCACGGGGAACCTGATCGTTGACCTGCCCGAATGTAAAGGGATGCCCACTCGCGGCGAGTGCACCGACCACATGGTCTTGTTGGCGTCCGAGGATGGGGGCCTGCATTGGAGTAAGCCCCGCAGCTTCTTAGAATATGGTGAGGTGCACGGTTACCTGTTGCCGCTGCAGGACGGGCGGCTGTTGGCGACCTGGAGTAACTATCACCTGCCCTTTGGCTCGTTGGCGGTCCTGAGTGAGGATAACGGCCAGACCTGGGACACCGACCAGCCGATCCAGTTGTCAATATCGCTCACTGCGTACACCGGCTGGGCCAACTCTATACAACTGCCTAACGGCGACATCCTGACTGCGTACGCTATCACCGCCTACTTGGAGGGCGAAGGGCACGCCCAGATGATGCCCGGGCTACCCCCGATTGAACCAAACAGTGAGGCCGTATTTGCCGAGGAGCCGGACTATGGACAGTATCCAGCGGGCTTGTCGGGCTATACCGGTATCAATCTCCAGCAAGTGGCGTACTGGACATGGCAGCCGGCCATGCGGGCGCGGGTGGGCCATAAGGGGTATTACAAGGGCGCGCTGGTCAGATTGCCCACCGGCGACCTCCTGGGTAGCCCCGCCTATGACCGCAAGAGCAAAACCCACATCTATCGGTCTACTGACGAGGGTATGAGTTGGGAACTGGCGGAGACCCAGGGCGACGAATTCGCTGGTGGTGGGGAGTCACGATTCATCTGTTTGGCAGACGGCACTGTACTGCTCAGCGCATCCGGAGGTGTCTATCAGTCCACCGATAACGGTGTAACCTGGTCGCGGGCCGAGTGCGACCGGGGGACCGGAGGCTATGCTAACAATATCATCCAGCAGCCCGACGGCAGCCTATTGCTGTTTGGCTCCAGAGGCGACTTCTACCCGCTCTCCCAGGAAGACCCACCGGCCAGTACCGCCTGGCGGCTGCGTTCTACGGATAGCGGCCAAACCTGGGACGAGCGCGATGAGGTGGCCGCGTGGGATGACCCCCAGCCAATGTTCGGGGAGGTCTGTGTGTTGCCGCTCTCTGAGACACATTTCCTGGCGACTACTCGCGTATCAGGCGACTTCATCATAGACGAGCAAAGCCCACCGCGCGGCGTGCCCACGCCCTCGGGCGATGAATCCGGCGACTTTATGGTGCTGATGGAATCCCAGGATGCCGGCCTGCACTGGAGCGAGCCGCGCCGGTTGCTGAATTACAGCGAAGTCCACGCTCATCTGTTAAAACTGGCGCACGGTCGGATTCTGTGCGCCTATGCCTCCTATCACTTGCCGTTTGGCGTCTTTGCTATCCTCAGCGAGGATAATGGCCAGACTTGGGATTATGACCATCCGATTCAGTTGGCAAATTCTATGAGTATGTACACCGGCTGGCCCACTTCGCTGCAAATGCCCGATGGCACGATTCTGACCAGTTATGCGATACAAGCATACATGGAAAAGAACGAAGCAGGCGAAATAGAGCAAGGCAATGGCAACTCAGCCTTTGAGGTCGTCCGCTGGGCGCTGCCCCCGCCCGAGTAGGGTTACGGCGGCGAGTGGTTTGCCAAGCAACTTTTTGACTCAGCTCTCTGTACAGGGGGCGGTTCTATGTCAGTATGGACAATAGTAATGATGTGCGTTCTATTCTTTGCCCCATTAGGAGCCGGGGCACAACAGGAGGGACCGCAAATGCCCGTAATATATGAGACGCTGAAGCCAGCGGCACGCACCTGCATCGGCCACCGAGGTCTGTATGTGACCTCTTTGACCAAGTTGCCCAATGGCGACTTGTTGGCTTGCCCGCACTTCGGCAGCCAGCAGCTACAGCGGGTTTCAATCTGGCGCTCCACGGATGAAGGGAAAACATGGGAGCAAGTCGCGACGCAGGGCGATGCGCTTTTTGGTGGCGGAGCGCTGTTGAAATGCCTACAAGACGGAACCGTGCTGCTGCACACCGGGGCGCTGTATCGCTCTACCGACAACGGCGCGACCTGGCAGCATATTGACTGCGAAGAGACAGGCATAATTCGCAGCATCGTGGAGCAACCCGATGGCAGCCTGCTGATGTTTGGCTCGGAGGGCAGTTGGTATGCCGGCTATGAACCGCCGCCACGCAGTCTGTTGGGTATAGCACCTAAGTGGTACAGAGAAGGCTCGCAGGGTGCAGTGGCGATGCGCTCGGCGTGGCGGGTGCGCTCAACCGACGGGGGCCAAACCTGGTCACAGCGCGAGGAGGTCATCGGTGACGATGTTTACATCAGCAGCAGTACGGACTGGCCCAGCCTCCAGCCCTTTTTCCGCGAAGCCTGCATTTTGCGGCTTTCCGATTCACATCTGCTGGCCGCTACGCGGCGCAGCGATCCCGCCCAGCGTGTGGTGCTGACCGAGTCAGATGATGGGGGCCTGCATTGGACGGAGGCCCGTGACTTCCTCCTCCCCGGAGAAATTCATGCCCACCTGCTATCCCTCAGCGACGGACGGTTGCTATGTACGTATGCCCGGCAGGAGTTGTCCCGGGGAATCTTTGCCGTGCTCAGCGACGACCAAGGCCAGACCTGGGATACTGACCATCCGATCCAATTGGTGACCACGTTGGCTAACTTCTTCGGGTGGCCCACGTCTCTGCAAATGCCTGATGGCACTATTCTTACGTCGTATACAATGAAGGGCTATGAGGAGACCACCCAGGTCAACGATTCAGTGACCGCGATCGTGCGCTGGCAGCTGCCCGGCGCCGAGCCCGTCCAGATTGAGCCGGCCGCCACGCCGTTCTTTCCCGAGGAACATGACTATGCCAAATACTGCACCGGGGTAACGGGGTTTACGGGCCGAAGTATGCAGCACGTAGCCCACTGGGAACTAAGCCCCGCGCGGCGCTCTCAGATCCCGGGGTATAAGGGCGCTTTGAGCAGGTTCCCTGATGGTGAATTGCTGGTCTGCCCGGCACCGCTGGTTGGCCCCGGTCACCAGACCGTAATCTATCGCTCCACCGATGACGGCGCAACCTGGCAGAAGGTGGACACGCAGCCTGAGGCGATCCCGGGCAAAGAACAGGCTATGCTGTGCCTCAAAGATGGGAAGACCGTGCTGCTGCACACCGAAGCGTCCAACGAGTCTCTGTTTCGGTCCACCGACCGCGGGGTCACCTGGCAGCGCATTGAGTATGGTCATCCCATGCTAACGACCCGCAATTTCATCCAGCAATCAGACGGCAGTATATTGAAGTTTGGCTGTGCGGGGACCTGGGCTCACGAGGCGGGTGGACCCCGCGCCACGGCCTGGCGGCTGCGCTCCCGCGATGGCGGCTTAACCTGGCCCGAGCGTGATGAGGTTGCCACCTGGGACAGCCCTCACGTCTTTTTCGGCGAGGTGGACATATTGCCACTTTCTGATACCCATTTCCTGGCCGCGAGCCGAGTCACTGGCGACCTCGCCCGCGCCCTGGCTGGTGCACCGCCCATAGGCATAGGGGCCGGAGCAGGCGGTGAGACGGACGAAGGTATGGTGTTGATGGAGTCCGAAGACGCCGGGCTGCACTGGTCGCAGCCCTGGTGGATGGGGTTGGGTTACAGCGCCGTCCATGCTCACTTGCTCAAACTGGCTGATGGGCGGATTCTGTGCGTCTATCGGCGCCGCTTTCTGCCCTTCGGTGTAGCCGGAGTGCTGAGTGAGGATAATGGTAAGACCTGGGACAACGAGCATCCGATTCTATTGGGAGTGCGCCCCACCGCCTACGGCGGCTGGCCGACGAGCCTCCAATTGCCCGACGGCACCATGTTGACCACCCGGGCCTATATGACCTGGCCGGGTGCTACGTTCGAGGCGATTCGCTGGCAACTACCTGCGCCCAGTGAAGGTTACCAAGAGGAGTAATGTTGCGCGGCGGGCTCATACTCAAT
Organism: Candidatus Zipacnadia bacterium; assembly: GCA_029820565.1. Classification (GTDB taxonomy): domain Bacteria; phylum Armatimonadota; class Zipacnadia; order Zipacnadales; family Zipacnadaceae; genus JALGTV01. Next base: position 26,524 of record JALGUR010000028.1, on the reverse strand, counting down.
ATTGATTAGTCGCGGGAGAAGAAGGAGGCTGTTATGTCTATGTGGACGATAGTAATGATGGTCGCTATATCTTTGGTGGCGGTGGAAGCCTGGCCCCAGCAGGGGCTGGAACCGATACTCGCCGAAGAGCCGGGCTATTCGTGCTATGCCTGTGCTCAAACGGGCTATCACGGCCTAAACCGCCAGGAGGTAGCATATTTGGCGTTGAAGCCTGTCGAGCGGACTTCTCTGCCCGGGTACAAAGGCTCTTTGGTCAGGCTGACTGACGGCGAGCTGGTTGCCTGCTCCTGGGACCATTTCTGGCACTCAACAGATGAGGGCCAGAGTTGGGAAGAATTTGAGGCGCAGGGCGTACCGAAAAGTATAAAGGAATCGCGGCTTATCTGTTTGCGGGATGGCTCCGTGCTGCTGACGTTAGGTGACATCTATCGGTCCACCGATGGCGGGCGCACCTGGGAGAAGTGTGCGCGGGAACGCCCGCAGGGGGCACAGTATGCCCACACCATTGTGGAACAGTCCGACGGCACGCTGTTGCTATTTGACAGCGACGGCACTTGCTATGCGCTCCCCGGTGAGAAGCCGGCCTCCCAGGGCTGGCGGTTCCGCTCGGTTGATGGAGGGCGGACCTGGCCAGAACAGGTGTCCGTACCTACCTCGGAAAGTCCCGAGCCGTTCTTTGAGGAAACCAGTGTGATAAAACTGTCATCGGACGAGCACCTGCTCAGCATCACCCGGGCGGGTGGCAATGTCGTGGTGAATAATCCTGTACCTCCCGGGGTTCCCACCCGTACAGAATCCTCAGACCATCTGCTTATGCGGGAGTCGCTTGACGGCGGCCTGCACTGGAGCGAGCCCTGGGACGTACTGCTGTACGGAAATGTACATGCGCACCTGCTTAAGCTGCAGGACGGACGTATACTTTGCACCTACGAGTCTCGCAACCTGCCCTTCGGGGCTATGGCAGTTCTTAGCGAAGACAAAGGCAAGACCTGGGACGTTGACCATCCCGTACGGGTATCGGTGTGTCCTACCTGCTATGGGAGCTGGCCCACCTCTGTACAACTGCCAGACGGGACCATGATTACGACAGCAACCGGCTTAGAGTCACGCTTCGAGGCCGTTCGCTGGGAGCTGCCCCCACCCAGCGAAGGTTACCAGGGGGAATAGTGCTGCACGCGGTGCTCATAATTGAGTTTGATTACTTGCGGAGGAAGGCATCAGTTATGTCTGTGTCGCGAATAGTAATGATGGCCGTTTTATCTGTGCTGGCGGTGGAAGCCTTGCCCCAGCAGGGGCTGGAACCGGTGCTTCCCGAAGAGTATAACTATCCCAAATACCCCACGGGGCTGACAGGCTTTACGGGGATAAACCGCCAACAGGTAGCCTACTGGGAACTGAAGCGAGCAGTGCGGAATCTGATGCCCGGGTATAAGGGCGCTGTGGTCAGGGGGCCCGAGGGCGACTTGGTCGCTTGCTCCGGCACCCGCTTCTGGCGCTCAACAGATGAGGGTCAAACCTGGGAAGAATTCGAGACGGACGTCCCCCGCACAAAGGAAGCACGCTTGATCTGCTTGCGGGATGGAACACTACTGCTGACTGGTGGTATCTATCGCTCTACTGATGGAGGGCATACCTGGGAAACGTGTGAGCGGGAGCTGCCACCTGATGTCGAGGCTCAACACGGCCACTACCATCCCTCCGGTTATGCACACACCATTCTGGAACGGTCCGACGGCACACTGTTGCTGTTTGACAGTGACGGTACTTACAATGCGGCTGAGGGCGAAAAGCCCGGGTCTAAGGCCTGGGTGTTCCGCTCGCACGATGGTGGTCGGACCTGGCCAGAATTCCAGGAGGTCAGTAGCTGGGAAAATCCCTGGCCCTCTTTCTGTGAGGCCAGTATCCTGCAACTTTCTGACAGCCATCTGCTGGCCGCGGTGCGCGTCGGGGATAAGGTGGTGGTCGCAGCTCCGCCCCCTGAGGGGCTTCCCCCGAACACCGAGGCGAGTGAGCATATGATTCTGCGGGAATCCTTTGATGCAGGAGTGAGCTGGAGCGAACCATGGGATTTCCTGCACTATAGTCAGGTCCATGTCCACTTGCTGAAATTGGCGGATGGTCGGATTCTGTGCTCATACGCCAACTATCATGCGCCCTTCGGCGCAGCGGCCGTGCTCAGTGAAGATAATGGTAAGACCTGGGATACTGATCATCCGGTTCTGTTAGGAGTGTCGCCGACCTGCTACTGCGGCTGGCCGACCTCGCTGCAATTGCCCGACGGCACCATGGTCACGACCTGGGCCAGTAGCCCGGGAGGTTTCAACTCAGTCCGCTGGCAACTGCCTCCGCCGAGTGAGGGTTACCAGGAGGAGTAGCGCGGTTGGCGATGCCTACACTTAAGTTTGATTAGTGGTATAGTAGAAAGGAGTTCATTATGTGCGTGTGGCGCATAGCAATGATGGTCGTAGTATCTGGGCTGGTGCTGGAGGCCTGGGCGCAGCCGGGGCTGGAGCCGGTGCTTTCTGAAGAGCCTGACTATTCTAAATACGCCGCGGGTGAGCAAGGCTTTACGGGGTTTGACCGTCAACAGGTGGCGCACTGGCAGTTGCAGCCGGCGCTGCAGTTCACGCTGCCCGGCTACAAGGGCACGCTGGTCAGGCTGGCTAACGGCGAGCTCTTAGTCCATAATGGTGTAAACACGTTCTATCGCTCTACCGATGAAGGCCGGTCGTGGCAGGAATCTGAGGCGCAGGGCGCAGACTGGTCAGAGGGGGAACTTAAGGAGACACGCATGTTCTGTTCGCGGCAGGGCACATTGTTGCTAACCTCTTCCTGGAACGAAGATATATTTCGTTCCACTGATGGGGGGCGGACCTGGGAAAAGCATCAGCGGCCCGCCATAGAACTTGCTCAGCACGGCAACCACTCTCTGCCTATGTATGCCCGCGACCTCATCCAGCAGCCCGATGGCAGCATTTTTGCGTTCAACTCGAACGGTTCGTTCTATGTCACCATGGGCACCGACGCGCCCTCCTGTAAGTGCTGGCGAGTAGTCTCCCACGATGACGGTTTAACCTGGGCGCAGGACCAAGAAATCAGCGCCTGGGACACACCTAATAATCCTTTCTGGGAGGCCTCTATTTTAGCTGTTTCTGACACCCATTTCCTGGCGACTACTCGCGTCCACGGCGATTTTGCCTATGCTATCAGTGGGGAGATGCCTCCACGGGGGGTGCCTACGCCCGGCGGCGATGAATGTAACAACCGTATGGTGATGTGCGAGTCAAAGGATGCCGGCCTGCACTGGAGCAAGCCACGGGTTATTCTCAACTACACCGAGGTCCACGCCCATTTGCTGAAACTGGCCGATGGCCGGATCCTGTGTACATACGAAAACCGTCATCTACCCTTCGGGGCGGCCGCGATGCTCAGCGAGGACGACGGCCAGACCTGGGATACTGACCATCCGATTCAATTAGGCATAGCCCCGACCTGCTATGGTGGCTGTCCGGTGTCCCTGCAAATGTCGGACGGCGCCATCGTGACGACCTGGGCCGGTGGCGGCTTCCACATAGTGCGCTGGGAACTGCCTCCGTCCGGCGAAGGTTAGCAAGGGGAGTAGTCCGGGCTACAATGTAGACATTTCAGCTTAGTTATGTGCAAAGGAGAGTGTTCTTATGACTATGTGGCGAATCGTAATGATGGCCGTTGTATCTGTGCTGGCGGTGCAGGCCTGGGCCCAGGTGGGGCCACAACTGCCCGTCGTGTACGAGACACTGGTGCCGGCAATGCGGGCGCGCATCGGTTACCGAGGTCTCTATGTGACCTCCTTAATCAGGCTGCCCAGCGGCGACTTGCTGGCCTGCCCCCACTATGGGAGCACTGACCTGCAAAGGGTCGCCATTTGGCGCTCCTCAGATGAAGGGATGACGTGGGAGCAGGTTGCTACGCGGGGCGATGAACTCTTCGGTGCCGGGGCGCTGCTGAAATGCCTGCAAGACGGAACCGTGTTACTGCATACCGGGGCGCTGTATCGTTCCACAGACAGTGGCGTGACCTGGCAGCAGATTGAGTGCGAAGAGACGGGCCCAATTCGCAGCATCATAGAGCAGCCCGATGGCAGCCTGCTGATGTTTGGCTGTGAGGGTAGCTGGTATGCCGGTTTTGAGGCGCCACCGTATACCTTGTTGGGCTCGGTTCCTCACTGGTACAGAGAGGGCTCCCAGGGCTCTGTTGCAATACGGTCGGCCTGGCGGCTGCGCTCAACCGATGGGGGCCAAACCTGGCCCGAGCGCGAGGACATCATCAGTGACAATGTTTACATCAGCGGCACTACGGACTGGCCCAGCCTCCAGCCCTTTTTCCGTGAAGCCTGCGTTTTGCAGCTTTCCGCCTCGCATCTGCTGGCGGCCACTCGGCGCAGCGACCCGGCAGAGCATGTAGTGCTCGTGGAATCGGAAGACGCAGGCATGACCTGGAGCGAACCCCGGGATTTTCTTGCCCCGGGTGAGATTCATGGTCATCTGCTGGCCCTCAGTGACGGGCGCCTGCTGTGCACCTACGCCCGACACCAGTTGCCCCGAGGGATATTTGCCGTGCTCAGCGACGACCAGGGCAAGACCTGGGATACTGACCATCCCGTCCAACTGGCACATACGTTGGCGGACTTCTTTGGCTGGCCAACATCCGTACAAATGCCGGACGGGACCATCCTTACCTCCTACACCATCAAAGGCTATGAGGAGACTACTCAAGTCAACGATTCGGCGACTGAGGTAGTGCGCTGGCAATTGCCGGGCACGGAGTTCGTCCAGATGGAGCCGGCCACCGAGCCAGTATTTGGCGAGAAACATAACTATGCCAAATACCCTGCAGGGATAACCGGCTTCACAGGGAGAAGCCTGCAGGAGGTGTCCTATTGGGAACTAAGCCCGGCGCAGCGGGTTCACGTCCCGGGCTATAAGGGCGCGCTGAGCAGGTTCCCTGATGGTGAGTTGCTGGCCTGTCCTATACAGGGAGGTCACAGCGTAATCTATCGTTCCACCGATGAGGGTGTGAGCTGGGAGAAGGTGGAAATGCAAGGCGAGGAGATCCCGGGCAAAGAGCAGGCGATGCTGTGCTTGCAGGATGGGAAGACCGTACTACTCCAAACTGAAGCGTCAGGCAGCCCCCTGTTTCGCTCTGCCGACCGCGGGGTCACCTGGCAGTCCATTGATTATGGGGAGCCCACGGGTACGACTCGCAATTTCGTGCAGCAGTCAGATGGCACAGTCTTGATGTTCGGCTCCAAGGGCAAGTGGGGGCATAAAGTGGACGGCCCGCGCACCATCGCCTGGCGACTGCGCTCTCGCGATGGAGGCTTAACCTGGGAGCGCGATGAAGTTGCCACGTGGGACAGCCCTATGCTGTTTTTCTGCGAGGTCAACCTTTTGCCGTTTTCTGACACGCATTTCCTGGCCGCTAGCCGCGTCAGTGGGGACCTCACCCGCGCCCTGGCTGGGGCACCACCCATAGGGATTGGGGCGGGGGCGGGCGGCGAGACCGACGAGGGCATCGTGTTGATGGAGTCCGAAGATGCCGGCCTGTCCTGGTCGGCTCCCCGCTGGATGGGCCTGGGCTACAGTGTCACCCACCCGCACATGCTGAAGCTGGCAGACGGCCGGATTTTGTGCGTATATCGCCGCCACTTTGTGCCCTTTGGCCTGGGCGCAGTGCTCAGTGAGGACAATGGTAAGACCTGGAACACTGACCGTCCAATTCTGTTGGACGTACACACGACGTGCTATACCGGCTGGCCGACGTCGGTCCAATTCGCGGATGGCACTGTGCTAACAACCTGGGCCAGTAACGCTTTTCACGCTATCCGCTGGCAACTGCCCCCGCCCAGTGAGGGCTACCGGGAGGAGTAGCGCGGTTGGCGATGCCTCCACTTAAGTTTGATTAGTGTCGTAGGGAGGAGTTCATTATGTGCGTGTGGCGCATAGCAATGATGGCCGCAGCATCTCTGCTGGTGCTGGAAGCCGGGGCCCAGCAGGGGCTGGAGCCAGTCCTCCCTGAAGAGCCTAACTTTGGCAAATACGCGGCGGGCATTCAGGGATTTACCGGGTTTAATCGCCAACAGATAGCCTACTGGGAACTGAAGCCGGCGATGCGGACTCGCGTATCTGGCTACAAAGGCACCCTGGTCAGGCTGGCTAACGGCGATTTCTTAGCTCATAATGGTGTAAACGCTTTCTATCGCTCCACCGATGAGGGTAGGACGTGGGAGAAGTTTGAGGCGCAGTGGCCTAACCATGAGTGGACCCAAGGCCAGCTCAAGGAGACCCGTATGGTCTGTTTGCGGGATGGCACACTGTTGATAACCTCCTGTTGGGCGGAAAACGTCTATCGCTCCACTGATGGTGGGCGCACCTGGCAGCAACATCAGCGCCCCGCCGTCCAGTCGGCCCAACACGGCACTCACTCCCTGCCCATGTACGCTCGTGACGTCATCGAGCAGCCGGATGGCAGTATTCTGGCCTTTAACTCGGATGGAGCCTTCTATATCCGGTTCGACTCGGAGTTGCCTCCGTGTAAGTCCTGGCGAGTTGTCTCCCGCGATGGCGGCGTAACCTGGGACGAGCACGAAGAGATCAGTACCTGGGAGGCGCCCCATAACCCTTTCTGGGAGGGCTCGGTCCTGGCGCTCTCTGATACTCATTTGCTGGCGACTACTCGCGTCCACGGTGATTTCGCCTTTGGCATCAGCGGCGAGATGCCCCCGCGGGGGATACTAACACCCGCTGGCGATGAAGTCAACAACCGTATGGTACTGTTCGAATCGGAAGACGCCGGCTTGCACTGGGACGAGCCCCGCGTCATTCTCGACTACAGTGAAGTTCATGGCCACTTGCTTAAACTGACCGATGGGCGTATTCTATGCACGTACGCCAACTATCACCTGCCGTTCGGCGCCGCGGCGGTGCTCAGCGAAGACAATGCCCGGACGTGGGATAACGACCATCCCATTCAGTTGGGAGAGGCCCCGACCTGCTATGCGGGCTATCCCACTTCATTGCAAGTGGCGGACGGGAGCATTGTGACAACCTGGGCCGGCGGTGGCTTCAACATAGTGCGCTGGGAACTGCCGCCGCCCGGCGAAGGTTAGCAAAGGGAGTAATGCTGCACGCGCAGCTTATGTTCGGTCTTAATTACTGACGCATAAAGGAGATTGTTATGTCTGTATGGAGAATAGTAATGATGGTCGTTGTATTTGTGCTGGCGGTGGAGGCTTGGGCACAAACGGGACCACAATTGCCCGTCGCGTACGAGACACTGGTCCCGGCAATGCGGGCGCGCATCGGTTATCGGGGTCTGTATGTGACCTCTTTAGCCAGGCTGACCAATGGCGACCTGCTCGCCTGCCCCCACTATGGGAGCACTGACCTGCAGAGGGTCTCCATTTGGCGCTCCTCAGATGAGGGAAAGACCTGGGAATTGGTCCCGACCCAGGGCGATGTGCTCTTCGGGTCTGGGGCGCTGCTGAAATCCCTGCCCGACGGGACCGTGCTACTGCACACCGGGGCCCTGTATCGTTCCACAGACAGTGGGGTGACCTGGCAGCAGATTGAGTGCGAAGAGACGGGCACAATTCGCAGCATCGTGGAGCAGTCGGATGGCAGCCTGCTGATGTTTGGCTCTGAGGGCAGTTGGTATCTGGGTTGTGAGCCGCCACCCGACACCCTCGTGGGCCTAGCCTCTACCTGGTATAAGGAGACCTCGTATGGCTCGCGAGCTACCCGGGTGGCCTGGCGGCTGCGCTCAACTGATGGGGGCCAAACCTGGCCCGAGCGTGAGGAGATTATCAACGAGGTTAAGGAGGCTACTAATGCCCGGGGCGGCGGCTGGGATGACCCGCAGCCGTTCTTCAAGGAGGCTTGCGTCCTGCCCCTTTCGGACACCCATTTGCTGGCGGCCACCCGCTTCACCAAAGGCGGAGAGCGTGTCGTGCTGATGGAATCAGAAGATGCCGGCCTGACCTGGAGCGAACCCCGGGATTTTCTGGCCCCGGGCGAGATTCATGGTCATCTGCTGGCCCTCAGTGACGGGCGCCTGCTGTGCACGTACGCCCGGCATCCGTTACCCCGAGGGATATTTGCCGTGCTTAGTGAGGACCAGGGGCAGACCTGGGACACCGACCATCCGGTCCGCTTGTCCAGATCATTGTCGGTGTTCTTTGGGTGGCCCACATCCATACAAATGCCGGACGGGACCATCCTTACCTCTTACACAATCAAGGCCTACGAGGAGACTACTCAGGTCAAGGATTCAGCGACAGAGGTGGTGCGCTGGCCACTGCCCCCGCCGCGCGCAGATTAGCGACAGGGGCAGTGCTGCGCGGCGTGCATACTTGAATTTGATTGCTCGCAGAAGAAGGATGTAGCCATGTGTCTATATAGGATAGTTATGATAGTCATTGTATCTGTCCTGGCGCTGGAAGCCTGGGCCCAGCAAGGACTGGAGCCGGTGCTGCCGGAAGAGCCTGACTACTCCAAATACGCCTCTAAGATGACCGGGTTTGCCGGAGTGAACCGGCAACAGGTTTCCTACTGGGAACTCAAGCCCGCCCCGCGTACTCGTTGGCCCGGGTATAAGGGAGCCTTAGTGAGGATGCCCAATGGTGACCTCATTGCCACACCTATGAACCCCGAGGCGGGTCCCGAGGGACAACTCAGGGCTATAGTGCAACGGTCCCAGGACGGCGGCCTGACCTGGGAAGAGGTGGCGGCCCCGCCCGACCTGCCCGGGAAGGAACACGGCCTGGCGGTCCTAGCCGATGGCACTTTGCTCCATATTGATTACGGCGGGCGCATCTCGCGGTCGGAAGACGGGGGGAAGACCTGGGAGATAGGATCGGCCCAATTGCCGTTTAGCGCTTTCTCGCGGAATATTGAGGAACGCGAGGACGGAACACTGGTGCTGGTCGGGGTCAGGGGCGGCCCGCGCACCGCTGAACAACTAATCCTGTGCACCTCCAAAGATGGCGGCCGCACCTGGGAAGGCAAAGAGGTGCCGGTAGAGGCCGGCTACCCGGTCTTTATGGATTACAGTAATGCGCGGGTAATGGCTGAAGAGCCTTCCTGGCTGTCACTGCCCGATGGCCGACTGTTGCTGGCCTTCCGGGCTGAGCAGAGTCGGATCATCGGCGATGAAGTTCCGCCCTTTGCCAGAGATTACTATGGCGAGGCGGGAGACCACATGGTGCTCACTGAATCCACCGACGGAGGCGAGCACTGGAGTATGCCAAAGAACTTCACCAATTACGGAGAACCCCATGGCTATCTGACACTGTTGCAGGATGGTCGGCTTCTGTGCACGTACGCTAATTATCATTTGCCCTTTGGCGCCGCGGCGATACTCAGCGAAGACCGGGGTAAGACCTGGGATACGGATCATCCGATTCTTTTGGGGGTGGCTCCCACCGCCTATGCCGGTTATCCGACCTCTGTACAATTGTCCGACGGCACTATGGTGACCACCTGGGCCGGTAACGGTGCCCACATAGTGCGCTGGTCGTTGCCCAAACCGAGTGACAGTTAGAAGGACAGGTAGTCGTTAGTGGCGAATACGAAAAGATAGTTCCGCCCAGACAGAGAAGTCGGGACTTGTTGATGGGACACTGATGGGACAGGGGGAAAATAATGAAACGGTCTCGGTACAGTCCGATGAAAGGCAATTACTGGTTAGCGGCGGGTTGGGTGGCGGTTCTTAGTATCCTACTCTCGCCGACTGGTGCTGCGCAACTGTTAGGACCTGAGTACCGACTCAGTCCCGGTGATGTAGTAGTAGTCCAGGTATTTGGCGAACAGGGCATTTCCGGAGAATATCCCATCGGGCCAGCCGGCACGATCACTGTTGCCCAGATCGGGCAGGTCTATGTGCGCGATATGACTCTGGCGGAGGCCCAGGATGAACTCACTGAGCGGCTGGGCGAGTTGCTGCGTTTCCCGCACGTGGTGCTAAGCATCAATGAGATGGCCTCCAGTCGCAAGGTGTATGTCTCTGGCTATGTTGAGAAGCAGGGCCCGTTGCTGCTACCATTTGGCGCCACAGTGATTGATGCCTTATCAGGGGCCGGCACCAACGATCGGTCCGACCTGGGCCGGGTCAGAATTACTCATCCCGGCCAATCTCCTGAGACCCTGGACCTTAGCGGCCTGCGTACCGAGCAGCCTATAGATGTTGCCGAACGGCTCCAATATGGCGATGTTATCTATGTGCCCAAGGTACAGGATAAGATCACCGTGTTGGGCCAGGTGAACAAGCCAGGCACAGTGCATCTGCCGGTGGGTGAAAAAGTAACGGTACTGGACGCTCTGAGCCGAGTGGCCGAAGGATTGTCACCCGGAGCTGACCGTTCCTCGGCACTGTTGATACGCAAAGACAACCAGACTAAGGTGATAGACCTCAATCAACTTCTCAAGCACGGCGATATGACCCAGAATGAAACCCTACAGGCCGGTGATGTACTGGTAGTGCATGAGGCGGCCCATACCTCAGTGGTTGGCGAAGTGACCCAGCCGGCTACCTTCCGCAGCGGCGAGCCGGTGACGGTGCTGGAAGTTATAGCCCAAACGGGAGGCTTTACCCCCGAGGCGGCTCTGGAGGAGGCTCAAGTCGTATCTGCGGCCGGAGAGAGTCGTCCCGTGGATCTGAAAGCCTTGTGGGAAGAAGGAGACCTCACGCAGAACCTGCTGCTGTCACCCGGCGACATATTGGTCGTACCCGAAGCCGAGCCGGAGACCGTGATGGTGGTGGGAGCAGTAGAGAACCCAGGCGTGTTGAATATCGCTCACCAGAAAGAGCGCGACGTACTGCGGTTAGTTACTCTGTCCGGTCCCACGCCCATAGCCGACCTGCGCCGCACTACTATCTATCGGGATGGGCAGCAGATAGTGGCCAATCTCCAGGCGGCGATGGACGAAGGTAAGTTAGATGAAAATGTCGAGGTCAAGCCGGGGGATGTAGTGATGGTGCCGGAGAAGGAGACCCTGTATGTGCTGGGAGCTGTGGGCCAGCAAGGCAAAGTGCTGTGGGAGCCGGATATGGAAGTCCTGGATGCCCTCGCTTTAACTGGGGGCATTATACCTGACGCTGATCCCAATAACGTCAACCTGGTACGTACCCGACCCGATGGCACCTGGGAACACGTAAAGTTATCGGTGGACAAGTTAGATGAGGGGATACCTCCCGAGCCGCTGGAACTGAAGCCGGGGGATATTCTTTATGTAGCGCGACGCGGAGCCAGGCCTAATATTCTGGCCCTGATACGCAATGCCCTGTGGAGCCTCGGCGCTGTGATGAGTATACTTGACTAATATGCCCGAGGCGCGCAAGTCAAGCCCCTCACGCTGCCCTCAATCATGCCGCGCGCTGGCTAAGATGCCGGTGAGGGCAGAAGGCGATAGCCAGCGGCAGACAGCGGCGTAGTCGGCTATGACCAAGCGGTCGGCGCCCAGTTGCGTGGCCATATCCAAATATTGCCTCAATTTCTCCTCTTCCCACTGGTCCGGCGCTGCCCAGAGCCACAATTGCTTGCCCTCGCCTATGATCGCCGAAGCGGCCGGTGCATAAGACTGAGCGAGTTGGGGTATAGGGACAGCCTGCTGGTCGACTACCAGCAAGGAGACGGCGTCGGCACCGGAACTGGCAGCCAGCAGCCCTTGGTCATCAGTGCCGCTATGCCGAGCCGCAGCGCTAACTGGCGGCGCGGGCATTACTATTGATTGCAGCCGCCGGTCCACCGATTGTATCGCTGCTGCTGCCGCCAGCAGGAACATACTGAGGCTATGGCGGCGGAACTCGATCACCTCAGGGGTGAACCGCTCAGGCATCGGCTGGCCATAACGAGCCACAAACAGTCGCTGGCAATACTTACAGCGGCAACTCCACGTGCCCCGCGAGTAATGAAAAGACGGCTCATCCCATATGAAACCTTGAGTCTCAAACAGCCACGCCAGTGTTCTCATACTGGAGGAAAACCACTCCAGAAACGCAGGGTTGTTAGGACAGGCCTTGGGGCAGTGACGGTTACGATTATCAATCTGCCGGGTCTGGGGACGAGTCTGTATGTATAAACTGGAGATACTGGGGTCGGGGTCCAGCACCCGCCCGTAACCCCACGGTACTACATAGCACTTCAAGTCGCGCCGCCGCGCCTGGCGCAGAAAGGAGGCAACGCGCTCTGCCTCCCACCGGATTTCGTCTTCATAGCAGCCGACCACAATAGCATCAAACCCACTGTCAGCCAGCAGCGCCAGATCAATCTCGTCCGGGGTAGTCACGCCGCCAGTTATGGCTATGCCTAATTTCATAGTGGTTATGCCTCGCCTATGACTCGGCTGCTTTAGGACTCAGTTGTACCCGGTTGGCGCTAACCGCAGGAGGTGGGACTTTGCGCACCACGGCCACCAAAGATGCGCCCCAGGGCAGTGCCGCCTGCCGAATCAGGTATGACTCGGCTTGCAATAAAGCCACAAAGAGATGATTAACGAGTGGGGACACTGCTACCAGGCCAGTCTGAGAGCCGCGGCGGCTGAGGATTTTTTGACCAAGTCGATATCCTATTATGACCGGCAGCAAGAAGGTAACCGCGTAGGTCAGTTTTATCACCTCAAAGCCGGCATCTACCAGCAACTCCCGCAGCCCCCGTTTGTGATAGCGACGCAGATGCCCCAGTATTTCGTCGTGAGAACTCCACAAAAACTTCAAGGCCGGCACCGTAATTACCCCCAAGCCGTCCGCTCGCAGGACCCGATGCATCTCACGCAGGGCTGTCGCGTCGTCGGGGATGTGCTCTAACACGTCACAACTCACGACTATATCGAAACTATCGTCGGCAAACTGCAAATCTTCCACCCGACAACGGACTAAGTTCTCTAAGCCCCGCTGGCGACAAAACTGCAAAGCATCGCGGGATATATCACATCCCCATACCTCGCCCATATCGCCGATCGCCTGCATCGTACCCCCAGTCCCACAGCCTGCGTCCAGGATCTTCAGTTGACCACTGCGACCATAATCACAGATAAGATCACGTACCAACCGGCGCCGGCCCACAAACCACCAATAGGTTTCCTCCAGTTGATACATTTGCTTCAATTCATTGTATCGCATTGTCTAATTATTTCACTCGTGGAACGTATGTTTGACAACATCCGCCCAATCTGTTATACTATTGAGGAACAACAGTACACTATAGGAGCGTGACCACTAATGACCTCTCCTAAACTCACGCAGCGCCGCCGCCAGATACTTGATTATCTGACCGCCGCCATAGACGAACGAGGCTATCCTCCCTCTCTGCGCGAGATAGCCGCCGCGGTCAATCTCAAGTCAGCTTCCACCGTGCTGTTTCACCTGCGGGCCCTGGAAGAGACTGGCTATATCCGCAGGGAGCCTAACCGCAATCGGGCCGTGACCCCATTGGCCGCCGGCGCTGACCATAAGCCCGAGCCGCGATATGTGCCATTGGTAGGACGGATCGCCGCGGGCGAGCCGATATTGGCTAGCGAGAACATCGAGACGGTGCTGCCTTTGCCCGCCTCAATGTTCTCTGCTGAGAATCTATTTATGCTCGAAGTAACTGGGGACAGTATGATTGAGGCAGGCATTCTGGACGGCGATATTGTCATCGTTGCTCAGCAGCCAATCGCGGAACCAGGCGACATCGTGGTGGCCCTACTGGATGACGAGGCCACTGTCAAGTACTTCTATCCCCACACAGAAGCCGTGGAACTGCGGCCCGCCAACCCGCATATAGACCCCATTATTAGCCGCGATGTGCAAATAATCGGCCAAGTGGTCGGCATAGTACGCTCGCTGAAATAGTCTCCACCTGGACTGATAGCCTATGGCTCGCGGCGAAATACCATTACTGTGGCGTCGTCGGCTTCCGGCATAACACTGAAAGCCAAGGCGGTTTGCATAATTGCCTCAGCGATCTGCTCGGCTGAGCCTTGCTGTTGAGCGATGGTCCGGGCGGCGTGGCTTACTCCTTCCAAGCCGAATTGGCGGCCCTCAGAATTACGAACTTCCGATACACCGTCCGTATAGCATATCAGTAGGTCTCCCGGGCTAATTGTCACCCGACTCTGCTGATAGTTAACGTCGCGGTCCGCCCCGATGACAATATCCCCGGTGGACAATTCAATCGGATTCTCCCAGTCAGGTTCACTGAGCAAAATAGGAGGAGGATGGCCACAGTTGGCGAAACTAATAATGTTGCTGCCCACATCCAACAAGCCAATGAAGAGTGCTGCATAACTGTCAGGTTGGAGTGCGTCGTAAACATCTTCGTTGACTGTATTGGCTATTACGGCGGGCTCCAGGCCGTCAACTGCCGCAGCCCGAGTGTGGGAATGAATTAGAGAAAGGTGGACCAGGCCGTAGGCGCTTTTGCCCGGCATATCTCCCAGGCACAATAGATAACGGCCACCGGGCAAGCGCTCCAGATTGTACAAATCACCGCCGACGAACCGCGCGGGCTCGAATTGCAAAGCCACCTGGTATCCAGGCACCGTCGGCAACGAAGCAGGCAGCAGACTGTCCTGAACGGTCCGGGCTAATCGCAATTCCTGCTCAAATTGAGCAAGCGCTTGCTGTTCGCGATTGAAAGTACGAACCAGATAGCCAGCGACGACGGCGATCAGTAGCAAAAATGGAGCGCCGCGCATTCCCAGGTCAGTCATAATAACATTGAGCGACGGCCAGGACATTTCTGGGTGCAACAGTTGCGGCGCGACGACGTAACAAGCGATGGCTCCCAGGCTGACGGTAATAGCCCCGGCGAGTTGGAACCATATTGCGCCAATCAATACTATCATGTAATAGACTTGAAAAAGGGCCGACCCGTCACCGGCTACGGAGTGCATGGCTACGGTAACGAGCAACACGTCAATGCCCAGAGCCAAGGGGCGCTGCAGGGGCAAGGCGCGACCATACAGAAAGGATAAGAACATAGCCAGGGTAAAACCTACCCCTATCAGTACCATCGCGTGCAGCACTGGGTGGGTTTCCTTACCCAAGGAACTCAGCGAGACTATCAGGGCAATGATAAAGGCAGTGCGCGCCAACCCTACGAATATGTCGGTCTCACGAGTGGCCAGATGCCGAGCAATCGGACCAGGGTGCTCGTGGCGTAGTTGCAGTTTCCTTCACCTCCTAATATGAATATAATACATAATCAATCTGTCTTCAACTATTTCGCCATCCGGTGACTACTCTCCTGCTAGGGAAACAATGCCTGGTAACTATGCTGCTGGCCCACAGAGCCCAAGGGTATTACCAGTCACAGAGGCGCGGGTCGCCAACTCCGACTGGAATGGTGCAGCCCGGTCTGTATCATCCCGTAGGAGCGGTGGCCGCGCAGTGGACGAAAGGGAGGCAAACAGTGCATAATGACGATCCTCCCAACTGGGAAGAGCAACGCAAGATGATGGTGCAGCATCAACTCCGGGGCCGTGGGATCAGCAATCAGCGGATATTAGAGGCAATGGGCACTGTGCCCCGCGAGAAGTTCGTGCCCATTAACTACCGGCACGCTACTTATCATGATGGAGCCCTATCCATCGGCTACGGGCAGACCATATCTCAGCCATATATGGTCGCCTTTATGCTTCAACTTCTGGACCCTCAACCCGGGGATCGAGTTCTGGAGGTGGGAGCAGGCTCCGGCTATCAGGCGGCCCTGCTGGGGCAATTGTGCCAGGAGGTCTACGCCATTGAGATTATCGACACCTTGGCCGAGCGCGCCCGTCAAACTGTCCAAGAGTTAGGATATGATAATGTTCACATTATAGTCGGGGACGGTAGTCTCGGCCACCCAGCGGCAGAGCCCTATGATGGAATAATTGTAGCCGCCGCCACTCCCGACATCGCGCCACCATGGCAGGAGCAGTTGACTGAGGGCGGCCGCCTGGTGGCACCGGTGGGCAGTCAAGGTGCGCAGCGCTGCCTCGTGGCCGCAAAGAAGCACGGAGAACTGGGAATTACCGAAAGCATCGGTTGTATCTTTGTCCCCCTGGTAGGCGAGCATGGTTGGTAGTCTGGGGGCTAATTCATTCGTCAGGAGCACTGATGCGTCCGCTACCGTATGATGCCCACATTCATACCTCGTTTTCCGATGGCCAGGACTCAGCGGCCGACTGCCTGCGTGCGGCCGAGGCCTGCGGACTGGAAGCCGTATCCTTCACCGACCACTTCAACTTCGGCGAAAGTCAGATTGCTCAGCGTCTTCAATTGTTGACCCGCCTGGCTCAAGATAGCAGTGTGCACTTGATATCGGGGGTGCAGGCCGAAATCGTTGATAACGCCGGGCACCTGACCATTCCTACTGCCGCGGCCCAGAAGTTCAAATTGGTAATGGTGCACCTCAGCGCGCAGACTCAGGGCATTGGTCAGCAAGTGCCAGTGCGACTTGATAGGCTTATTGACAATATCTTTGAGTGTCTGATTAACGCGATCAACCATAGCGAAGTTAATGTCCTGGCTTATCCCTTCAACCTGGGGCGCTTGCCCGCTCCGCTAACTCCAGCCCAATTGCCGACCTCGCGGCTGCGCGAGTTGGCGACACTGATGTATGAAGAAGAAGTAGCCTTTGAGTTGGACAACCGCGCCTGGTGGTGGTATCCCCAACTGTCGGTGGCGCAGTTTACCGAGGAATTCAGCCAACTAATACGACTATTCTCCCAGGCCGGGGTCAAATTCATCGTGGGCAGTAATGCCCACTGTGCCGCCGGTGTAGGCAATATGCGCTATGTGCGCCGGCTGATGCAGCACGCTGGCCTGGAGCTGTCTCAACTGGTTGACCTCACGCGAGTCTAATCCGCTGGCTCTCACCCCACGCGTCCGACTCTACCGATGGTCGCGTAGTTCCCTCAGCGGGGTTAGAGAACCCCGCCTACGCGATTAACAATATATCCGCACGTAGCGTAGATTCTTAACCTGCGTGCCCTCAGCGGGGTTAGAGAACCCCGCCTACGCGAGCGGTGGGGTAGCCTTCCACGAGCATTGGACCCTACTTGCTCCGCAGGCCGATCTGCTCTATGGGGATGGGCTTGAAGCCCAGCGCCAAGGCGGGCGAGTCCGGCTTGAGCCGATAGTCACCGTTCCCCGGGTCTACGAAAAGAGGATCGGCTACGACCGAGTGAGTGTCAAAGCCCAGCTCCTGCCACTTCTCCAATGATTCGTCAGGCACCCCCGTGACACGGAGTTCTTTGCCGCCCGTGTGGAAGTACACGTTATAGTCACATTCGCCCACGCCGTTACCTCCGCTGGTGCGCAGCAACGCTGCCGTGGGATGGCCATAGTACACGATGTTGCGGACGAACCTATTGCTCCCCTCGCCGCCCATTCCCAGGTCCATCTGTCGCTGCGAACTTTCGACGAAGATATTATTCTCCACCAGGTTGTCGTGCGGGTCCCCTACCGGCAAACTAATCCCGCCCAGTGTATTCCCAATGCACATATTGCCATACACAGTCGTCTTAATGCCCGAGTTATCGAAATAGATTCCCCAGGTATAGTAGGGAGTCCAGATTCTCCCGTTGGCCCGGGTGCCTGCGGGTTCTTTGCCTCCTTGCGGTTTGCCGTAGGCCCCGCAGCCAATCACATCGCGGATCAGGTTATGGCGGATCATATTCCCCTCAGCCAAATCTTCGTCGTCGTCCACGATCAGCCAGCGGTTGGTAAAAATCCCGCCGCAGTCAGCGATCTCCAGGGACAGGTCGTGCATTTCGTTGTACTGGATGATGAGCCGTCCGAAACCGTCCTGGGCAGTGAGGCCGGCGTGAGACACGTGGTGAATCAGGTTGTGGGATATGACGTTGTCAACACTGTTAATCCCCCACACGAGAACTCCGGCAGCGTGCTTTTCGATTACGCCACAATGGTGAATGTGGTTATTGGAAATTAGATTGCGGACCATCGTGGACTTTTCGGCCGATTGCTGCTTGAGCCGCTCGAGATCCCGTCCGCAGTACTCGTTGCCCTTGGCATTAGTGCTGGACAACGAGATGCCCTGCCCGCCCGTGTAGGCGATTTCGTTGTCCACTATCCGGTTGAAGGCACAGGCATCCTGGAGCCGCACGCCATCCCCACCCACTTGGTCAACGAAGTTACGGGCTATCCGACAGTGCTCGGCATTCTCCAACCGGATCGCCTCACCCCGGTACGTGGCAGAGTGGAAATTGGGGTGGCGCTGCTCGGGGAATGGTGACAGGGTTTGGGTGAGGGTCAAGCCGGAAATCTGAACGTATTTTATCGGCTCCTCCGCAGTGCCAATCAGTTCAATGAGCCGGTCAGGCACGGGTGCCGTCACTTCACCGTCCTGAACCGAGCCCGTCGGCGGCCAGAAGTATACAGTCCCGGTTTCGCTGTCCAGGCACCATTCGCCCGGCTGGTCCAACTCTTCCAGCATATTCTCTATACGGAACCGATTGCCTACCATCCACCCGTGCCATGCATTTCTCGTGGGCGTGATAACTCGGCACTCGTGGTCAGCTTCCTTGATAGGAATCAGGTCGCTAATCCAACAGTACCAGGGCAAGATGAAGAGCTCCCCCTGGCTGGGTTTGGCCCAATGGCGCGCAGCGGTATCCGACTCGTAGCGGAAAGCGCTGAGACCGTCCTCCGAGAGCGTTTCTTCAAGGAAGGCCCAGCCGCCATAGAGTGGGTCGTCGGGGTCCAGATTGGGCCAGCGCGCGCGGATTTGGCGCTGGCCATTGAAGAACAACTGCCGGAACTTCCAATTCCCCGCTTTGACTTCCGGCAGTGAGCACTGCATAATCTCGCCCTCATATGGTCGCCAGCCGGTAATTATCTTCCCACCACAAAGCACGGGCTTCTCGCGCCGATAGGCCCTGTATCTAATGGGACACTGCTCAGTACCTGAGTCCTGTGGACCGAGACTTAGCGGCTCAGGCAGATAATACGTCCCGCCGCGGATGAGCACGTTAACACGTTGCTGCAAGCCAGTGGTGGCTTTCAGCTCCCGGATAGCATCCCGGGCGCGGGACAGCGTGGCGTAGGGTCCGTCGGTGCCGGCTGCATTGGGGGCCGACAATTGTCCGGACCAGGCATCATCGCCGTCGGTGGCGATATAGAAAGTAGCCGGCCTCAGCGTTGCCGAATCCGAGACCTCCTGTATTGCTATCGCGAGTACCACAGTGAGCAAGACTTTCAGTAGAATCGTAAGTGTTGCCATGTTATAGTCTCCTTTGTTGGCCAACCTACTCGCGCTGCAGGCCGATCTGCTCTATGGGGATGGGCTTGAAGCCCAGCGCGAAGGCCGGCGAGTCGGGCTGCAGGCGAAAGTCGCCATTCTCAGGGTCAACGAACAACGGGTCAGCTACGACCGAGTGAGTGTCAAAGCCCAGTTCCTGCCACTTCGCCAATGATTCGTCAGGTACCCCCGTAACACGGAGTTCTCTGCCGCCCGTGTGGAAGTAGAGGTTATAGTCACACTCAGTCACCCCATGGCCTCCGCTGGTGCGTAGCAGTGCTGCCGTGGGATGGCTATAGTAGACGATGTTGCGCAAGAACCAGTTGCCCCGGGCCTGGCCGCCCATCCCCAGGTCCATCTGTCGCTGGGAACTATCGACGAAGATGTTATTCTCGACCCGGTTCTCTTTCGGATCGCCTACCGGCATGGTAATGCCGCCGAGCGTGTTGCCGATACAGATATTCCCGTACACGGTCGCCCTCGTGGGCGAGTTGTCAAAGTAGATGCCCCAGGTGTAATAGGGGGTCCAGATTCTCCCGTTGGCCCGGGTGCCTGCGGGGTCTTTGCCTCCTTGCGGCTTGCCGTAGGCACCGCACCCAATCGCATCGCGTACCAGGTTATGCCGGATGATATTGCCGTGGTCCAGCGCTTCATCCCCTTCCAGTGGGTGCCAGCGGTTAGTCTCAATCCCGCCAGCATCGGCTATTTCCAGACAGGTGTCGTTCATTTCGTTGTACTCAATGATAACTGGCCCGAACCCGTCCTGGGCAGTGATGCCATACTGGGGCATGTCGTGAATCAGGTTGTGTGATACCACATTGTCCACACTGTTAATGCCCCATATATGAACACCGGCCCCATGCTTCTCAATGATGCCGCAGTGGTGAATGTAATTGTTGGAAATCAGGTTGCGCACCGACCACGGCTTCTCTGCGGATTGCGTTTTGAGCAGTTCAGGATCTTGCCAGGTGTGGGTAACGCCACTGGTGTTGGTGCTGGAGATGGAGATGCCCTGCCCGCCAGCGTAGGCGATGTCATTGTCCACTACCTGGTTGTAGGCGCAGGCATCTTGCAGCCGCACCCCGTCGCCACCGACATTATCAAAAGAGTTATCAGCAACCCGACAGTACTCAGCATTTTCTAAGCGGATCGCCTCACCGCGATGAGTGGGAGCGTGGAAGTTAGGATTCACGTGCTCGGGGAAGGGCGACAACGTTTGGGTGAAAGTCAAGCCGGAAATCTCAACGTATTTTATCGGCTCCTCCGCAGTGCCGACCAGTTCAATGAGCCGGTCGGTCACCGGGGCCGTCACTTCACCGTCCTGGCCGGAGCCCGTCGGCGGCCAGAAGTAAAGCATACCCGTCTCGGTGTCCAGACACCACTCGCCGGGTTGGTCTAACTCTTCCAGTACGTTCTCCACGCGGAACCGGTTACCTACCATAAACGGCATCCACGCATCTTTTGACTGTCTGGTAAGGGCAATGACTCGGTGCTCAGGATCAACTTCCTTGATGGGGACCAGGTCGCTAATCCAACAGTACCAGGGGAAGATGACTACCTCAGCCTGTTGAGGCTTGGCCCAATCACGTGGGACAACATCGGGTTGATAGCTGAAGGTGCTGGGGCGCTCCTCGCCCTCGGGGAGCGTTTCTTCAATAAACGCCCAGCCGGTATACAGCGGGTCATCGGGGTCACAATTGGGCCACGCGGCCCGCCTCTGGCGCTCGCCGTTGAAGAACAACTGCCGAAACTTCCAATTTCCCGCCTTCACCTCCGGCAGTGAGCACTGCATAATCTCGCCCTCATATGGTTGCCAGCCGGTAACTATCTTCCCGCCACAAAGCACGGGCTTCTCTCCTTGGTAAGCCTGGTAGGAAATGGGATACTGCTCAGTGCCTGAGTCCTCAGCGCTGAGGCTCAGTGGCTCGGCGAGGTAGTATGTCCCGCCACGGATAAGCACGTTAACACGTTGCTGCAAGCCAGTGGTGGCTTTCAGTTGGCGGATGGCGTCGCGGGCGCGGGGCAGCGTGGCGAAGGGTCCGTCGGTACCGGCCGCATTGGGGGTCGGCAGTTGCCCGGACCAGGCGTCATTGCCATCCCCGGCCACGAAAAACTCCTCTGCCCCGTTGGCCCGGTCCGCAACGCTAAATGCCGATACCAGCATGATTCCAATAATCGCTGTGGTGGGAATAAATACATTTGGTGCCATTAGTTATGCCTCCATATAATGAGTGGGAGCACTTACTGAACGTTTTGGGCCATGCATAAGTGCGCATAGTATCATAAAGTCCAAATGTTTTCAACCCATCCTATGCGTTTGCTTTGTGAAGAGGTATTATCAACCGTGGTGTACAGATGAGGAGATACAGCGAACCCAAAAACGAAGGGCGGAGGCTGCCTGGTGAGAACAGTTGGGGGCACTGGGGATTTTTGATTGCACAGTGTCCTCACTCGACAGCTCCGTCCCTCATATATTACAATACCCTGCAAATCACCTCGCTAAACACATGGATATGTCGTAAATTGCGTAGACGGGGTTCTCTAACCCCGCGAATGCTGCGCAGGTTGAGAACCTGCGCTACGCGATTGACCTTGCGGAAATAACTTCTATGGACGCACGACCCAATGGGCCAACAACCTCTGCTTCGGACCCGCTGCCGCGCGAGTTCTATGAGCGAGACACGGTGACCGTATCGCGCGAACTATTGGGCCAGATACTCGTTCGTACCGAGGCGGCAGGGAATACCGCCGGGCTTATCGTCGAGACTGAGGCCTATCTGACTGATGATCCCGGCTCCCATGCCAGCCGGGGCCGCACTGAGCGCAACAGCCCCATGTTCGCTGGGCCCGGCACCATCTATGTCTACCAAATCTACGGGATACACTTTTGCTTGAATATAGTTACCCGGCCCGCCGGGATTGCCGAAGCCATATTGATACGGGCAGTGGAACCGGTGGGCGGTCTGCAATTGATGAAGCAGCGCCGCGGCCGCCGGGAATTAAAGGAGTTAACCAGCGGCCCGGCGAAACTTACTGAGGCGATGAGTATTGATTTATCGCTTAACGAGGGAGACATAACCCGGCCGCCGTTGTATGTTGTGGCCGGGGCGGGGACTCAGGGACCGGTGGCAGTTGCCCCGCGCATTGGCTTAGGCGCAGACCAGGGCGCCGATTTGCCTTTACGCTTCTGCCTGGCAGATAGCGAGTATCTTTCTCGACCTATACCATCTGCTCTGCGAGGGGCTTCCCGGCCTCGACAATAGTCGCGGCGAGGATGCCGCTCCTACGGGATTGATAACAGAGCCACGCGTAGCGCAGGTTCTCAACCTGCGTGTAACAACCGGGGTTGGAGAATGTCGCCTACGCAATCAAAAACAATAAGGAGAGGAAATCAATGACCATAAGTTTTATGACCTGGGTATGTCCCGACTGGGACCTGAATGAAGTGCTGACCGCCGCCATTCGGTATGATTACGATGGGGTAGAGCCACGGGCACAAGCCGACCACCCCCACGGGGTAGACATTAGTGCTACCAAGAAAGAGCGGGCGGCTATTAAAGCCCAATTCGCCGATTGCGGCATTCTGATGCCCTGCATCGCTACTTCTATTCAGTACGCCCAGAGCGATGAGGCCAGAATTACCGAAAGTATTGAACTGAGCAAGCGCCACGTACAATTGGCGGCTGATGTGGGCTGCGCGAACCTGCGGGTGTTTGGCGGCGCCACTCCCGAGGGCATGAGTTTCGCCGATGCCAAAAAACGGGTCACCGACTCACTGCGGCAGGTGGCCGAGTTTGCTGCCGATTTCGACGTCTACGTGTGCCTGGAGACACACGATGCCTACAGCCGGGCCGAGGATTGTTCGGAAGTGGTCAAGATGGTAGACCACTCTAATGCGGCCATACTCTGGGATATAATGCACCCGGTGCGGCGGGGCGAGACAGTAGAAGAGAGTTTCGGCTATGTGCGCGATTATGTGCGCCACTGTCATATCCACGATGGCACCTGGTCGGAGGATAATCCCGACAAGGTTACCTTAGCGCTTATGGGTGAGGGCCAGATTCCTCACGACGAGGCGATAAGGCTGCTGGACACCATGAACTTTGAAGGGGCTTTGTCGGGCGAGTGGATTGCTTCCTTTGAGCCGGAAGTGGTCTTGCCTCACGACGCTCAGAAACTGCGCGAGTACATACAGGCAGTCGGAGGATAGTCTGCACTATGGCCCGGGTTCACGTCCTACCCGAAAATCTGGCCAATCGCATCGCCGCCGGTGAGGTGGTAGAGCGTCCGGCGAGTGTGGTCAAGGAACTGTTAGAGAACAGCATTGACGCGGAGGCCACTCGCATTGAGGTCACCCTGCGTGATGGTGGCAAAAACTTCATTGAGGTGGCCGACAACGGCTGTGGAATGACAGAGGAGGACCTGGTGGTGGCGGTCCAGCGGTTTGCCACTTCCAAAATCGCCACTGAGGAAGACCTGGACGCGATAGATTCTCTGGGCTTCCGGGGTGAAGCCCTACCGAGTATCGGGGTAGTCTCGCAGATGAAGATTACCACCCGTCCCGCTGATAGCCCGGAAGGCGTGGCGATATTGATGGAGGGCGGCGAGGTCACTGATATGCGGGCCGTCGGCTGCCCGGCTGGCACGACCGTAGCAGTCGCTAACTTGTTCTATAATACTCCGGCGCGGCGCAAGTTCCTCGCTACCTCGGCCACCGAGCGCGGGCATTGTCTGGACTGGATATCTCGGCTGGCTCTGGCCTATCCAGAGATTGCGTTCCAGGTCACCCACAACGAAGCAGTGCTGTTCACTTCGCCGGGGTCGGGAGATATGCGGTCAGTGCTGGCGGCCGTGTATGGCAGCAATACCGCCCGCCACTTTCTGCCCCTTAGCCTGGACGCCGAGGGCTTGCGTATCCACGGGTTTATCTCCGGACCGCAAGTAACTCGCGCTAACCGCCATCACCAACTGTTCTTTGTCAACCGCCGCTTTGTGCGTTCCCGGGTGCTTAGTCACGCGCTGAGCGAAGGCTATGGCATGCTGCTGCCCTCCGGCAAGCAGCCGCTGTGCGTCATTTGCCTGGAAATAGACTCCCGCCAGATAGACCCCAACGTGCACCCGACCAAGATTGAGGTCCGATTCAAGGCCAGTGGTGAAATTCATAACCTCATGCAGCAAGCAGTAGAGCAGGCTCTGGCCGAGGGCGGCTACCGCTCGCTATCGCAGCAGCCGGCCCAAGTTGAGAGATCTGAAGGAGACTTGCTACCCACAGGGCGGCTGCAACCGCTTGGGCCGACAGTCCAGGGCCGCGTCCAGCGGCTGCGAGTTAATCCGTTCTTTGATGAGGTGGATGAGCGGGAGGCCGGTCTTGAGGTCCACGCGGTGCCGGGGGGTCTGGCCGAGGAAGCCAGCCTCACCCCTGGCCCCTCTCCGTTTCGGAGAGGGGAAGGCACTGAGGTTCCCGAACCGCCGGAGCAGCCGACGCCGTTGCCACAAGCCGATGTCACTGTGTTGGGGCAGATGAACGCCAAGTACATCCTGGTTCAGCAGGAGCAGGACCTGCTGCTGGTTGACCAGCACCGCGCCGCCGAGCGGGTCATCTTTGAGCGGCTCCAGGCTCAGCCCCGGCGTATGGCCCGGCAACTGCTGGCGGTGCCGGTGACCTTGGAGTTGACTGCTGAACAGTTCGCGGCGGTCGAGCAGCATCAGCAACTGCTGGCCGAAGCCGGCTTTGAGGTGGAGCCGTTCGGGGGCAACAGTTATGTCGTGCGATCAGTGCCGGCTCAGATGGGCCAGAAGAATCCGGAACCAGTTTTAGATGGGCTGATAACGGATTTGGTGCAGTGGCAGGGCACCGGTGATATTGATAGCCAGCGCGAAGAACTCCTGGCGACGATAGCCTGTCACAGCGCCATAAAGGCGGGCCAACATCTCACTGAGCAGGAGATGATCCAACTGGTCACTGACCTGATGCAAACTCAGGCCCCGGCTATCTGCCCCCACGGCGATCCCATCATAGTCACCATTGCCGGCGAGCAACTGGACCGCAAATTTGAAAGGGGTTGAACTGCACAACCATCTGTAGCAATCGGGTCAAGCGAAAGGAGCACAGGAAGGGCGATGCTCGGACCGTACATGTTGAGTTGCCTCTTGGTAGTCTCGACAGTGGCGTGTATTAGTTCAGGGTTATTCCTTATGTTTGCTGGAAAACCAGGTGGGGACACCTGGCCATAGGTGGTGTTCTACTACTGTGTACTGTGCTCTATCACTGGTGGTTCATCCGGTGGTATCGCGGGCGCGGCGATGGGAATTAGGCGCACGCGCCTGATTGATCACAGTTATCCAGCGCACTTGTATACTTCTTGCCGATGAGAATAGCCGATCGCTCTCATCCCAACATGTCGTCGCAACGTTTGACAGTTCCCCTACTGGTGATAGCCGGACCCACGGCGGTAGGTAAGACGGATATTGCCGTATCTGTGGCCGGGGAGGTGGGTGGCGAAATTGTCTCCGCCGACTCAATGCAGATATATAAGGGGATGGACATTGGGACGGCCAAGCCGACCGCTGAGCAGCAAACCCAGGTGCGGTTTCATCTGATAGATGTGGTTGAGCCTGACGAGTCTTACAATGTGTCTATGTTCCAGCGCGATGCTCAGCAGGCTATTAAAGAGGTTTATCAGCGCGGGCATCTGCCCATACTTTGTGGAGGAACCGGACTGTACATTCGCGCCGTACTGGAGCATTACAATTTCCCCCCGGCACCCGAAGATAAGCCAGATGCACCGGCGCTTGCAGCAGGTTGACCCCGAGACTGCGCGGCGACTGGCGCCCAGTGATACAAAGCGAGTTATCCGGGCGCTGGAGGTCTATGAACTGACCGGCCAGCCTATATCCGCGCTGCAGTCGGTTGACGATAGCCGGCAGTTGGAATATAATACGGCTGCTTTCGTAGTCTGCTGCCCGCGAGCCGTGCTATATCGGCGCATTGAGGAGCGTATCGAGCAGATGCTGGCCGCCAATTGGCTGGATGAGGTCAGGCGGTTAGCCGGGGTGGGGTATCACAGTGGATTGCAGTCTATGCAGGCGATTGGCTATCGCCACCTGCTGGTCTATCTGGAAGGCAACGCCGACTGGTCCACGACGGTACAGTTGATCAAGCGGGACAGTCGGCGCTTCGCTAAGCGGCAATTGACCTGGTTCCGACATCAGACCGACTTCACCTGGCTGATGTGGGCCAATCAGCAGCAATTTGATAGGGTT
>JALGUR010000096.1 GCA_029820565.1 Candidatus Zipacnadia bacterium | reverse complement strand
GGCGCAGACCCTCTATGATGTCGCCCGCAGCGTGACTTCTACCCTCCGTCTGCGCCAAGTTCTGGACCTTATCACCGAGCATGCAAGGAGCGTGATGAACGCCAAGGCCAGTAGTATTCGGCTGCTTAATGAGGAAACCGGCGAGTTGGAATTGGCAGCCACTGCGGGGTTGGATCGGGACTATTGGGAGGGGTGGACGAGCACGTATTGGAGGGAGAACCCGAGCAGATATACGATGTCCGCTCTGACCCGCGTTTCCAGTATCCCGAGGCGGCCCGAGCCGCGGGACTAACCTCGGTGCTAACCGTACCCTTGCAGACCAAGCAGAAGATTCTGGGTGTAGTTCGGGTCTATGCCAAGACCAGATGCCGATTCACCCAGCGCCAAGTGGATTTGCTGACTGCCTGCGCCCATCAAGCCTCCGCCGCTATTGAAAATGCTCGTCTATATGAGGATATCCGCCGCAACTATTATGAGACAGTTCGCGCCCTGACGCGGGCCATTGAGGCCAAGGATAGCGCTACTTACAGTCACTCCGAGCGGGTAACCCACTTGGCTGATGAATTAGCCCAGGAAGTGGGAATGACCGAAGAGCAGCGAGAACTATTGCGCTTCGGCTCAATTCTGCACGATGTGGGTAAGATTGGCGTAGAATACGACCCGACAAACCAGTCGGCGTCCGACCCCGAGCAAGTCTTCTACCAGATGCATCCGTTGATTGGCAAAACTATACTGGCCCCGATAGGTTTTCTGGAGCCAATCCTGTCGGTGGTAATTGCCCATCATGAGCGCTGGGGTGGCAAAGGCTTTCCTGAAGGACTCTCCGAAGAGGATATACCGTATGAGGCCCGCATTGTAGCCATTTGTGACGCCTATGACCGCTTAATGAACCCTCTGGCCAACCAGTCCGGCCTCTCGCCCAAAGAAGCCGTAGAGCGTATAATAGATGAGGCGGGCAGCAAGTTCGACCCTACGTTGGTGGCAGCGTTCCGCCGAGTCATAAAGGCTAACCACTCCGATGTGTCGACCGATCCTCAGCCCCGAGAACCCCTGGGTGAACCCACAGGTCAGGAGGACGAGTAGCAGGCGCGGGTGGTAGTCGGCCTCGGTAAACGACACGGGCGCATTCCTGGCCCAGGCAGTAACTCTGAGGCCCGGTGGTGGGTGCCCGAGGTCTATTTCAAGGCCATCCATACGGCTCTGATGCGGAGCAACGTGCTGACTCACGCGACTTCAGGCTTTGCCGATGTCTATGTGGACATCAGCGACGTTATCGAACTCAAAGTCAAGGCCCTTGACAAAATGAAGAGCCAACAGTACAACGGAGCCTATGCCCGTAAGACCTGTGAGGCGCATGAGGGCACCTTCGGCAGCATTGCCGGTGTCGCCTACGCTGAAGCGTTTATCCGCTATAACTCACGAGTCTACGATTATCTACCCGTCTCATACTATGCCATGGAAAGGGCTAACGAGCTTGAAGCCACTGGTCACCGTCGTCAGGACGTTCTAATGTGCCACAGAGTACCGGAATAGCCCCCCACCTATGGAACGAACTCGTGTCCTTCTGCTAATGAGACTTTAGCCAGGTCTAAAGGAAAGGTTGCGGACATAAAAGGAGACACGAGGAATGAAATTGTGCAGTATCACAAAATGTGCAAGAAGGCTGGTCACATTCCTGTGCTTGGGAGTATATCTGGCTGGGCTGATCGTGTTGACTGGGGGAAGAGCGTCGGCTGCGGACGACCACGATCAGCTTGTCGGCGAGGCCCGGGCTGCCCTTTCTCGAGCGGCGCGGTACTTCCACGACGAGATCGCCTGCCACGGCGGGTATCTCTGGCGCTACAAGGAGGACCTCAGCGAGCGGGAAGGAGAGGACCCGGCCACGGCCAGCCAAATCTGGGTGCAGCCCCCAGGGACACCCGCGGTGGGGATGACGTTTCTATCGGCTTATGAAGCAACTGGCTCCCCTTTCTTGCTGCAGGCAGCACGCGATGCGGCTGGAGCTCTCATCTGGGGTCAGCTTGCTTGCGGTGGCTGGCATTATAAGATTGACTTCGATCCCGAGGAGTCACAGCGCTGGTACTACCGGAGAGACAAGGAAGCCGGTGTCGAGCAAGCAGCGGGCCAGCAAAACCAAGGGACCTTCGACGACAATATGTCCCAGCATGCGCTGCGGCTGCTGATGACTGTTGACCACGCCCTCAACTTCAAGGACGAGGATCTACACCATGCCACCCTGTACGGCCTCCAGTTCGTTCTGAATGCCCAATTTCCCAACGGTGCTTGGCCTCAGCGCTGGCCGCTTTGGCCCGAACATTTCAGCGCATATTACACGTTCAACGACAAGGCGATCAACGACTGCATCACGGTGATGCTTCAGGCTTACATAATCTATGGTGATGAACGGTATTTCACGGCGGCGAAAAAGGGCGGAGATTTCATCATTCTATCCCAACTGCCCAAGCCCCAGGCCGGCTGGGCGCAGCAATATGACTGGGATATGCGGCCCGCCTGGGCTAGAGTGTTTGAGCCCCCCGCCTGCAACGGATCGGTCACCGTCAGCAACATCGCTACTCTCGTGACGCTCTACCGTGCTACCGAGGATGGGCGCTACCTGGCGCCAATCCCGGCGGCTATCGAATGGCTCCAGGCGTCACGGCTGGGGAACGGAAGATGGGCGCGCTTCTATGAATTGGAAACTAACCGGCCGCTGTACGTGACGAAAGATGACGAAGTGGTATATGTCTATGATGACCGGACCCGGGCCGGATATGCTTGGCAAGGCGACTACGGAATCGAGCGCATGATCACCGAATACGAGGCTCTCAACGAAGACATCGCCGCCGGGAAGGTGCAATGGACCATTTCGCCACCATCCCCGGAGTCGCGCACTGCCCAGGAGCTGCGGGCAGAGCTGGATAGGTTGGCGCCTGCGGCGCGGGAGGCAATTGACTCGCTGGATGAGCGCGGCCGCTGGGTCCGCAAGAACGGCTGGATCTATTGCCGGGACTTCAATACTAAGATGGGTCGGTTGTCTCGCTACCTGGCCGCTGCCCGAGAATTGAAATCAGCCCCGGGCGGCCAATAGTGAATCACTCCGTGCCCGCGGAGTTGTGGCAGCCCATCTATCGCCTGCGGTCTGCCCAAAATGCTTAAACGACCTTCTGAGTTGGCCGGACCAGGGCGAAGCCATAGCCGTGCTCTTCGAAGGCCTGCCGGACTTTCTCGATATGTGCATGGTCCTGGTACAGCCCCACCACTGCCCCGCCTGATCCGGGGAACTTAGCAGGTAATCCGAGGCCTCGGGCCAACTCAATCATGCGCAGGCTCTCTTCATCAATGGCTTGCTCGCCGTACAGCCGGCGGCGCAGATCGAAGTTTTTATTTATAAGTTCAGCGAAGTTATTGATGTCCCCGGCTTTCAGGGCTTCCACGCCTAAGTCAGTATATTGGGCAAACTCTTTCATGGCGCTTATGACGTCTTGGTCACGGTTCTGGTAGCGATAGCGCATACGATTGTGCATTTTGCCTGAGCACCTTCCGGAGTGCGGGAGGTAGGCAACATACAGAGGTGGTAGCAAATCCAACGGAAGTCTCTCGTAGTAACCGTGGCCATGCTCGCCCATATACTCAGGGTCAAAGTCCATATATACCAGGCCCCCATAGACTTGTGTAACCCGGTCCTGCAGGCCGGCTTGGATATTCAGTTCGTCGGTTTCCACGGAGAGCACCAACTGGGGTTGTAACGGCAGAGGAATATGCTCTTCACCCAGTTCATAGAAATCCATGAGGCACTTCAGTGCTGCGGTTACGATTGCGCTGGAGCCGGCTAGGCCCACTTGGCGAGGGATATTGCTATCATATTC
The DNA here is from genome assembly GCA_029820565.1 of Candidatus Zipacnadia bacterium. GTDB lineage: Bacteria > Armatimonadota > Zipacnadia > Zipacnadales > Zipacnadaceae > JALGTV01. The sequence continues at coordinate 3,864 of JALGUR010000096.1, read as the reverse complement.
AATTGTGAACGCTCTGTTAGGTAGGTCAATATTGTGCTCCTGGCAATAGGAATGAAACCTCTTACAGGTGGCATACAGTAGCCGCATACCCCCATAATAGCCGTCCTGCGCGGCACTACGAGCCAAGTGTTGGAGGTCAGCGAAGGTAAAAGGGTCAAACTTCGGATGAGGAATAATTCGCAACTCACAACTCTCCGACAGTGAAGCCGAGGCATAGAAATTCTCCATTAGTACTGCCAGGGTCTTGCCTCCGAAGCCATCAGATGGATTCCCTATCAGGGCGACTCGTGAGCCGACGGCATGAGTAATGGATTTTGGCGTCCCGTCACGGACAGATTCTTTGCTCATCCTCGTTCAGCAACCTTGTAGGCTTCTATACTCTGAACTATTAATTCCTGTCGCGGACGCTTTTGGAGTGTGCATCTACAGGCATCCCATTATATCACGGAACCTGTCGCATTTCACTCCTGAGTCCATAATTGATGCATTGTTCTACTACTGAAACAGCAATTCCTTCTCTTCTGCTTCGCGTGACGGTCGGGCAAACACCAGCGACTTGATATCTTGCGCTGATTGGACTCGCATACTCGTGTTCCTTTGTCGCCGCCATCTGTGCCCTGAGACACCTGCCACTCATCGGCCACGAATGGTACCCGGAGGCGGGGGGCATCCTGCTCGGTCTTCTGCTCTTGTCCTGGGCGCTAATGGTGCTTACCCGATGGGGTAGAGGGCGGCGATTATACTCTGGAACTGAAGACGTTAGGACCAGGTGGCAGGCAACTGCATCGCAACCAGTATCTGTTGCACCTGGTCTGGCCTGAAGCGATGCCGAAACTACCAACTGCAGATACTCCTGTCGCAGTCTATGCCGGAACCGCCCATACCACAACGCTGATTGTACTTGACGCATTAGGGGCCGAGTATACGCCAATTAAATCATTCGGCGAATTAGATGAGTTCGGCCTGCTCGTTATCGGCGCGGGGGCCGTTGATGAAACGGTAGGCGAGTCCGGCGAATTGATATATGACTGGGTGAGCGAGGGGGGTAAATTGCTGTGCCTGGAACAAGGGAGTATTGGTGCGGTGCCCTGGATGAAGAACATGCAAATAACACCCGCTGGATATCATGGTCGGAGCGCTATTCTGGTGGACATCATTGCCGAAGACCATCCGGTCCTTAATGGCTTCCAGGGGCATGAGTTTGATCTGTGGAACGGCTGGCGCGGACAAATCTGTGACAATTACATCCTTCCGCTGGACGATGCGGTGCTGGCCTCGTGTATGTTCCAGCGCGGCGGACACAAAGTGGGTATGGCCCTGGCCGAGTACCGCGTAGGGGCGGGCCTATGTCTGCTGTCGCAAATCGAAGCGGTCAAGCGCTGGGGGCAGGATCCGATTGCCGCGCAATATCTGGCCCGACTCCTCAACTATGTCCTGCACGGCTGGGACAGCCGCTATGCCCGTCGGGCCGAAGCATCACCTATGTTCGTCCCACCCGATTCCGACAAAGTGTTCACAGTTGACCTGTCGGGGGTGGCTAACGCGCCACGCAAATCCCGGGACCAGCCGTCGGGAAAGCGGTCTTGGATTATGGGCGCTGGCAATGATCTGGAAGACCTTCCTGCCGGCCGACTTTGGCTCTTGGGTATCCCCTTTAGTATCCTGAGTGCGGATGACTTGGCATGTGTAGCCGCCGGACCCCAGGACGCCGATGTGCCGCAGGCAGTTGAAGGGATCCCGGTGAAGCGGAATGCTGGTCGGCTGTTCGTTCTGGGATGTGTAGTCGGAGCGAACGAGGAGATGGTGCGGGAGCGAAAGCAGGTGGGAATCGTCAGAATCCACTTTGGCCCCCACGGGCCGGTGGCCACCGAAGACATCCCGCTGGTGTTAGGCGCGAACATAATCAGTTTCGACAAGCCCGGCGCTGATTTGCTATCGGGCGCGGTAGCCTGGAGTGAGTATCAGATCGGCCACTACCGCGGCCCGGATAAGGCGGTGGGCGTATCGCTGTTTGTCTGGGAGAATCCGCACAAGGAAATCACCGTTGACAGTCTATCGCTCATCGCCACGAATGACTGCGCGCCGATTCTCCTGGCCATCACCGGAGAAGGATAACATGTGTATCTGGGCAATGCAGTTGCGTAGTTGACCGGTGGTCTGCCATCGCTGTGAGCATCAACAGGACTTCTATTGAGGCCTACCTCGACCGGCCAGGCATCAAAATAGCAAGGCTATATCGGCCTCCGCCAAGTCATCAGGCCTTAATTGATAATAGTAAAGGCTGGGCGCAGGAAGGAATTGTTACCTCGGGGGCAGAACTTGAATAGCAATCCTGTTGGAAGGATGCCGACTTGGTTCGGGGCGAATGCCAAACTACGCCCCTACATCTTCGGACAGGACAGACCACACAGAGCATACTGATGGCTTAATCAAGTGAGCGAGGTTAGGCTTGAACAAGGAGATGTAGAAAATGGCAAAGAAACGGATATTGTTTGTCGGTGGGGGAGGCATCGGCGAGAGGCACATTAGATGCTTCCTGGCCACCGGTGAAGTGCAAGCCTCAGTTTGCGAGATTCGGGAGGACCGGATGAGCGAACTGCAGGACAAATACCCCATCAGCAGGATATTTACTGACTTCGGCCAGATCCCACTGGATGAATTCGACGCCGCGGTGATCGCTGTACCCGCGCATTTACACATTCCTATGGCGTTGGCCTGCGCACGGCACGGTCTGCCCTTTCTGCTTGAGAAGCCGCTCTCGGTGAATCTGGAAGGTGTGGACGAGTTGCTGTCAATCATCGCTGAGAACAATGTCTACGCCACAGTAGGCTTCGTCAGAAGGAGCCAAGCCTGCTACCAGAAGTTGCGGGAATTGGCCCTCAGCGGCCTGATAGGCGAACTGCAGATGGCCCGCTTTCATAGTGCCCAGGAGTTTCCCAAGTACCGGCCCGACTACCGGGAAACCTATTATGCCCACGAGGAAACAGGTGGCGGGTGTATTCTGGACGGTGCCACCCACTTTCTCAATCTCGCCGAGTGGGTCTTCGGGGAAGTACAAGAGGTCGTGGCTCTCTATGACCGGCTTGTGCTAACCGGTGTGGAGTGCGAGGACTCAGCAATAATCGTGATGCGTTTCCGCAACAACTCGGCCCTGGTGGAAGTATTTGTCAACCAGTTCCAGAAGCCAAATGTAGCCGAGATAGAGTTGATCGGTACTAAAGGCAATCTGAGGCTCGTATTCGTCAACGGCGCCTTAGTGATTACTCATTGCGCTGATGATAGCAACCGCTGGGAAGAATTGTGCAGGGCTTCTTGTGGACGCGATGATCCATTTATCCAGCAAGCCCGAGACGTACTGGCAGGGATAGACGGCAAGACTCCACCTATTACCAGCGTCGCCGAGGCCGCCCACAACCTGCGGGTATTGCTGGCAGCCAAGCGGTCGCAGAATGAGAAGGCAGTCATTTCTTTGGCGAACTGAGGTAGAATTGTCGCTGCATATCAAGACAATAGACAACAATGGGAGGCACAATTATGAGTGACTACTGCAGTATTTTCTCGTTGGAAGGCAAGGTAATTGTCGTTGCTGGTGGCACTAAAAGATACGGCTATCATTTCTGTGAGGCATTGGCGGAGGCCGGAGGCACCCTTGTTCTCACGTCACGAGATCAGAAGAGAGCGGATGAGACCGCCGAAAGGTTGAAGAATAAAGGGCTAAGTGCATTTGGCTACAGCCTACAACTCGCCGAAGATGAGTCAATTGAGGAATTTGTCAGCGCTGTAATTCAGGATCACGGCAAGATAGACGTTCTGGTAAACAGTGCGCGAACCATCCCCCAGATGCCGGCTAACGAGATCAATCGG